>JALCBQ010000075.1 GCA_028066335.1 Pirellulaceae bacterium | reverse complement strand
GTTCAAGAGGTCGCTAAAGGGGCTGATCTAGTGATTACTAGGGCAGACACTTTTATTGGTGGTCCCGAGTGTGGCCTTGTCTTCGGGAAAAAAATGATCCTTGACCAACTTCGAGAGAGACGTTTTTACCCATCGATCGCCCCGACCTCATTGACGTTGCAAATCCTCGAAGCGATCTTGGCAATTTATTGGAACGACGAAAAACCGACAGAAAAAATTTCGATACTCTCACTACTTTCGACACCGGTAGAAAACTTAAAAATGCGTGCCGAAAAAATTGTTCTTCAGCTCGAATTTCTTCCCTCGATTGAGGTCGTCGAGGCGAGGCCAAGAGTTGAAAAAGGGGACGGCCTCTTTCAAAGGGAAGAGAGCTACGGGGTGGCGATTGTACCAAAAGCTCACACGGCAGGGCAGCTTCTGAGCCAGTTGGCGACATTGGAGCCACCCATTAAGGGCGTTCTCGAAAATGAGGGAGTCTATTTGGATTTAAGCTATATATTTCCAGGGCAAGACCGAAGACTGGTTGAAAGTGTCGCCTCCTTGCTCGTTTGAATAAACCGGACACCCCTTTAAAGAAGGGATGAAATGGACCAGAAAAGGTCTTCTTATAGAAGACCTTCGGGTCACTTCGGCAACTCTCTGGGGTCCAAAGAGAGCGAAATGGGAGGAACTTTCAAGAATTTTCTCCTTTTAACGAAATTTTATTGCTTTCCTGGTAACAAATGAGAGACTACAGGAACCATATCTTTTGGGGCTGGGATATAATAGTTTTCCTGAAATGTTTGTTGGAATGCCCGCTATCTGTTTTTGTTATCGTTCGTTCTTTTTTAGGTTGCGCTGAAAAGAGGGGCTCAGCGAACAAAAAATTAAGTGATTCACCTTTGAAAAGTGATAAAGCGAGCGAAAGAGCCACAAACTCCTGTAGAGCGATATGGGGTCTGTGTCGATAAAGTGGATAGGTTGCGTAGTCTGCCTGACGCCTAGATTGGGTGTTTATTGTGAGCAGATAACGGTGAACAACAGGGCAACTACTAAAGACAAGACGTGTGAAACACTCAAACAGGAACGGTCTCTGGATTCTGACCGATGTTTGGCTGTGGCCGCCCTTTTGATAAGGGTAAGGGGCCGTTAGGAATAAGCAGATCATGAAAAAGAACAATAAGAGATCGTTAAGGTACAAGGTAGGGATATTTGTCTTGGTTGCCTTTAGTTGTAGTTGTTTCGCTGGGGCTGCCAGCAACGAGGGGAACAAAGCATTTATTCCTTCTCTGGAAAGGGAGCTTCACGCCCAACGAAAGCCGATCATCCCACAGGAGCGACATATTTGGGCAAAATTTCCAGAAAAGAGCTGGATTAAAATAGAGACTGTCCGTGAAGAATTTGATCGTGAAGGGAACCCTTTTTCGAAAAGTACCACACTCGAACACCTCACTCTGCAAAAAGTAACCCGAAAAGGGTATCAGTTGGAAAGTGTTAATACCCACCATATCAATGGTAAACGGCTGCCGAGTCCGCCGACTCTCCGAGAAGTACCGTTTCTGGGGATGAATGGGAGTAAAGTCGAACTGGTCGATGCCTCAGTTATGGTCGAGGTCAACGGGTACGACCACCCTTGTGAAAAATATTCGATCGTTTCGTCAAATCAAGAACGTGAGGTGAAATATACTGTTTATGTCCCCCATAACTCGGATTTGCCCCAGGTTATCCGGTCATCTGAGGAGACACGAAAAAAATCAGAGGGGAAAGCAAGTGTTTCGACGACCGAGGTAGAAGCGATCACTCTGGAAATACCAGGCAAGGTCAAGACTGAACTGAAGAATGTTTCTTATCTTCGTTTGGTTAAAGTCGACGAAAATGGGCAGTATACGATTCGGCTAGAGACCTATTGCTCGGATATTCCTGGGGGAATCGTTTCAAGTTCTTCGAATATTTATTCGAAAGATGGGCAGCTCAAAGCCCGCATTTATTCGGAACTCAAAGATTACGAAATTCACTGGCCCGAAGGCGATGAAAGCGGAACGGGCCACTTTAAACGCCTTGGAGAGAAAAAGAAAGTCCGTATCCGACGACGTGGGCGTAGAATTCGAGAGGGGGAAGAGCAGTCTGATGCGAAAAATAGAGCGAGTATGACCTTAATAAATGCAATTATTTGATCCTCGATAGGCCTAGTCCTTGGTCGCCGGCCCAAGTTTTTCCAGAGTTTGGAGCTGACTGCAGAATTCGCTATAACTGAAAGTTTGTTATGGGGACTAAGTCACAGCCCCTGGGAGACCCCTCTTTGTTGAAAAGGGTTTCGGACCCCCCTTTCATTCCTCCCCTTAATCCTTTCTGCAGGTTTACCTGCTTCGGTCTTTTCTGTACTCGTCTTTTGGAAATCTTCTGGAAAAAAGGGGGATTCGACCGGTTTATTTGTTGCAGGGGAAGAACCTTGGTTAGATAATGCAGGGTTTAAATTTTTTTAGGTTGTGTAGAGGTATGGGACAGGATCGCGTGCTATTGCCGATTTGGCGGTCCCCTTCTATCGATTGCAAATACCTCAATTTCAGGGAAGTCGACGAATGAACGATAAAATCGAGCTGCAAGGGATTACCTTTGACGATGTGTTGCTTTTACCACGTTTTAGCGACTTTATGCCCTCTGAATGTGATATTAGTACTCAGTTGACTTCGAATATTCGGTTGAACTTACCGATTCTTAGCTCGCCCATGGATACTGTTACCGAGAGTGCCATGGCCATTGCCCTCGCCAAAAGTGGTGGCCTAGGTATTATCCATAAAAATATGTCGCTTGAAAGTCAGGCGGAAGAGGTTAAAAAAGTCAAGCGAAGTGCCAACGGTATTATTGCTAATCCTGTTACCCTCAGCCCCCAGGCCTCTATCGAAGAGGCTCACGACCTCATGTATCGGCAAAACATTTCCGGGGTACCAATTGTCGAGGAGAATAAAAAGCTTGTCGGTATCTTGACCAAGCGAGATCTTCGTTTTTTAGAGAAGAATACCATGACTGTCGGGGAAGTGATGACCAAAGAGTATTTGGTCACGGCGACAGGAAATGTAACTCTTGAAGAAGCTGAGCAAATTTTAACGGATAAAAAGGTGGAGAAACTTCTTCTAACTGACGAAGATATGATACTAACGGGATTAATAACGATCAAAGACATCGACATGATGAAGAGCTTCCCTAATGCCTGTAAAGATGGGCAAGGTAGGCTGAGGGTTGGTGCCGCCGTTGGAGTTCATGATTACGAGCGGGTCGAAAGATTGCTCGAAAACGAGGTCGACCTTTTGGTCGTCGATAGTGCTCATGGTCATTCTTCGAACGTTATTGATTCGGTCCGTGAAATCAAAAAGCGGTGGGATATTGAGGTGATTGCAGGCAACGTCGCGACAGCTGACGGTTGTCAAGCTCTCATCGAGGCGGGTGCCGATGCTGTAAAGATTGGTATTGGTCCTGGCTCAATTTGT
Source organism: Pirellulaceae bacterium (assembly GCA_028066335.1). GTDB lineage: Bacteria > Planctomycetota > Planctomycetia > Pirellulales > Pirellulaceae > JALCBQ01. Next base: position 10,959 of record JALCBQ010000075.1, on the reverse strand, counting down.
ACCACTCGTGTGATTTCCGGAGTCGGCGTACCACAAATTTCCGCCATATACGGGGCGGCCCAGGTGGCACAAAAGGCAAACGTACCAGTGATAGCTGATGGCGGTATTCGCTATTCAGGAGATATCACAAAGGCGATTGCCGCAGGTGCTGGTGCCGTTATGTTAGGTGGCCTACTCGCTGGCCTTACCGAAAGTCCTGGAGAAAAAATCCTTTACCAAGGGCGGACCTTCAAAGTCTACCGAGGTATGGGTTCTCTAGGGGCCATGGTCAAAGGGTCGAGTGAAAGATACCGACAGTCGGGTATCGAGAAGGCAAAAGGAAAACTCGTCCCCGAAGGGGTCGAGGGCAGGGTCCCTTTCAAAGGGCCACTCGCCGATTTCCTGTACCAACTGGTCGGTGGCCTAAGAGCCGGTATGGGGTATTGTGGAACAAAGACAATCGAACAGTTACGCACGGAAGCAAAATTTACACAGGTCACTGCGGCAAGTGTTAGGGAAAGCCATCCTCATGACATCTCCATTACTCAAGAAGCACCAAACTACAGCACAGAAAAACGATCTCGCTCCGAAGGGTCGTAATCGGTTATTTGTGTGCTCCGATATTTTGTCTATAAAAAACCTAAAAGTCTCTACTACTTTTAGGTTTTCTTTATGGGCATTTCTAATCGTCGGCCTCATTGGACAGACAGATTTTTTGACCGACCTCAAGGCAGATTATTCTTTAACAGTACAAGAGCAAAAAACTCAACGCGTTTTTGGAAAACTCGTCGAAAGAGATAGTAGCCTGGCAGAGTTAGATCGTCAAAGGGTCGCCCAACCAGCCCGCCTGGCTTCGGTTCAGGGACAAACGCTTCAAACGACACAAACTGCCACGTCTAACCCACTTTGGGGACCGACTCCTCACTCAATTCAGAATCTCGAAATACGGCCCGCTTCGCGACCACTCAAATGGCAAAGTGCTGGAAAAAAGAGAGCAAGTCGAGGGGCAATTGCCCAAACAACAGTTGAGTCGGGTGTTGAGGGTGGAAAAATTGTCCAACTTGGTGAGGTGGTAATCTCAAAAAACGAGTTTTCGAATATTCGACTCGTCAGCGATGCCGCTACAAAAATGCCACTGCAGGGACCAGCACAATTAAATTCTGTAAATCAAGAGAATCAACAAAGAGGAACTTTAGCCGTACCGGTTTTGGTGGCCGACCCTTTTGCCGACCCTTTCGGTGATAAAGCTGGCCAAGAAAAGAGGCCCAATAATGCAGCGGCTGAAACGTCTCATTCGCAAAAGAGAGAACGAACCTCACCAGCTCTTTACCGAAATGAACAAGACGTTACCTCTCTCATTTCGAGCCAGAGTTCAGATTATTATCAAGAGCGACAAGATGAGAAAAAAGTGAACCTTGGTAGCCCTGTAACAACTCAAGAAATGGCAGATCCCAATCCGTTACCAGACCTTCAGGCAACACCGGTCCAGAGCCATGTAGATGGTTACAATGGCCGTGATTGTGGTGTAGAAAATGGGAACTGTCAGGCGGCCAAAGAGCTTCTTAAAAACAAAAAAATTTCAGACATTATTGTCGACTTAACGCCTTCTCTTCAGCCGAATGCAACCTCTCCCGAGGCACTTGAGGCTTACCGTCGAGAACGACTGGCACCACTGGGCGCTCGCCAGTGGAAAGATCGAAGTGGGAACCTCCTCTTTACTGGAACTCTTACTGATTTTCGTAATGAGCGTGTTTTTGTCAGGACTGACAGTGGCCAGCTGCAACACATTTTGTTTCAGCACCTTAGCGATGATGATGCTTGTTACCTTACTGCTTGGTGGGGATTACCTGCCGAGTGTAATCTAGGCGATGAGAAGTTTGAGATTCGTAATTGGCGCACCTCGACTTTCACTTGGAAAGCTTCGGCCCTTTGCCACAAGCCACTTTATTTCGAAGAGATCGCCCTTGAAAGATATGGCCATACACGGGGACCATTTGTCCAGCCGGTCGTTTCAGGAGCCCACTTCTTCGCGAATATTGCCCTTATGCCTTACAACGCCGGAATTCATCCACCGAACGAATGTCAGTATGCCCTCGGTTATTACCGTCCTGGTGACTGTGCTCCTTGGTTGATCGAACCTTTTCCACTGAGTGGACGAGGAGCCCTTCTTGAGGCAGGAGCGGTAACCGGCTTAGGTATAATTCTTCCCTAAGGCTTACTGTGCAAGCCAAGACTGCAGACAATCGTTGATGGTATCTTTGTTTCTAGAGTTGGCAGGAGCTCTCTACTTTTTAAAAAACAAGGTGAAAAAAGTAGAGACAAAACCACAATGAGCTCACGGAAAGGAGACCCTTCACAAATGTGAATTCGGGAGCGATTGGCCGGGTAGCTTTATTTTTAAAGCTACTCGGATTTTTTTTGGAACAATCAGGACAGAAAGTAGTTTGCAATATTCCGCTTATTTTTCAATCGACCCATGCTATAGAGTCGTTTACTAAAAATCAGCCTTGTCGAGAGTCGAATCGTATTGGTCGAGGGTCTCCTTCCAACCCCCTAACTTATTGCGAATTGGGCGAAGCTTGTCGACTTGCTCTTTTAGAAGGGGGTAATTCTTTTGCTCATAGGCTGTCTTGGCGACTTTCATAATCTCTTGGATTTCTTCAGCCCGTTTTCCAATCTCCTGGTCGGTCGTCTCTTCTGTGAAGGGATTTGTCGCTGTTTTATCGATAGCCCCCGGGGGAAGAGGAGGAGATGATTCCTGGCACCCACTTTGAGGAAGCAGCGCAAAGAGCAAAAAGTAGAGGATAGCAGCAGAACCGATCTTTGACGATAATTTTGGCATGAGTCTTCCCTTTGAAAGGGTATTGATAGAAAATAGGCAAGAATCGGACAAACATCGGTCAGATAAAAGTTGCTCCGTTTTGGCTTGCTGAATCGTTTGGAACCAAAGAGCTACCAGCGATGAGCATCCTGCCCATTTTAGACCGAACTTCAGGGGATCGAAAGTGCACCACCGGCAAAGTTCTAAAACTTTGCAAGGGATCGCAGAGCTTAGTAGTCGCCCACTATGAAAAAGGGTGCCGTAAAAAATGAAAAGGAACAACAATGAAAAGAGGAGATAAGAGCATCTGCCTTCTTAATACAGGAGGCACGATTGGAATGAAACAAGGGGAGCATGGATTTATACCAGAAGAGGGATATCTTGAAAAATTGCTCCAAAAAATTCCTGAGCTAGGATACTCCGAAATTCCGGCGTGGGAGACCAGGTCGCTCATACCCCTTCTAGATTCGGCGAATATGAAGCCATCGGACTGGCTACGTATTTCCCGATTTCTATTAGAAGAAGATAAAAACTACGATGGTTTTGTCATTTTGCATGGGACCGATACGATGGCTTACAGCGCCTCAGCTGTTAGTTTTTTACTCCAAGATGTTACCAAGCCGATCCTTTTTACTGGTTCTCAAATCCCTCTTTCGCAACTGCGAAACGATGCGAGTGAGAATTTGTTAGCCTCACTTCTGCTAGCTGCCGAAGAAGAGCTGCCCGAGATCGGTATTTTTTTCGGAGGGCAGCTTTTTCGAGGTTGTCGGGCGACAAAGACCGATGCATCTAGCTTGCAAGCTTTTTCTTCGCCCAATTATCCTCTCCTTGCCGAAGCAGGAATTCAAATAAGGATCCACAAAGAACATTTGCGTAAAAAGGGAACAGGGCCCCTCTCTATGGAGCGAGAAAAGTATGAGGAGGTACAAGTCGGTTCGATACGGCTTTTCCCCGGGATCTCAGCGAGTTTTGTTGAGAACGTTTTGCGGGTTCCTTTGAAGGGACTCGTTATTGAGGCGTACGGGGTCGGAAATATGGCGACTTGTAATACTGGATTGATTCGGGTACTGAAAGAGGCGGTCGATCGGGGAGTCGTTTTGGTAGTGACCTCTCAATGTCAATGTGGTTATGTCGACCTGTCAGGGTATGCAACAGGAGCCATTTTCAAAGAGATCGGTGCTATTAGCGGCGCTGATATGACGGTCGAAGCTGCCCTTACAAAGCTTCACTATCTCTTGGCAAGTGGGCACGATCCTGCCGTTGTCCGTAAGAAAATGGTCGAGAACCTTGCTGGTGAACTTGGGCAAGAAGAGGGATAACCTTTTTTGGATGAAGTTCTGGTTGAGAAGCCTCAATTTCTGGCAATTGTCGTAAGAATATGGTAGCCTTCACGGGAAAGGGTGTTATTGTTACGCCCATTCGATATTATCTCTTACTTTCATGGGAGTCGGGAGCGTTGGTACAGTTCTATTCTCGATTTTTACTTGGTTGTATTCTCTTGGGAATCTCTTTTTTCCACCTTGGCCTTCAGCAGGGTGGCTTTTCTTTGTTTGGTCAAGAAGAGAGAATTAAGCAGCGAAAACAGGACAAGGAGAGCGATCATTACACTCAGTTACGAGAGGCCCTTGTAAAAAAACTTCTCGCTGATGGCGGAATGAAAAGTGAGCGGGTTATCGAAGCGATTCGTCAAACAGAACGTCATGAGTTCGTTCTACCGGTCGATCGTCAACGTGCCTATTTTGATCTCGCCTTACCGATCGGAAATAAGCAGACGATCTCTTCTCCGTTTATCGTCGCCTACATGACCGAGGCTATCGACCCACAACCGACCGACAAAGTTCTGGAAATTGGAACGGGAAGTGGTTACCAAGCGGCAGTCCTCTCTCCACTGGTAGATAAAGTCTATACGATTGAAATTGTCGACCAACTGGCAAGAAAGGCGACTGGTACTCTTAACCGGCTCGGCTATGAAAATATTTTCGTCCGTAGTGGTGATGGTTACAAAGGTTGGGCTGAACATGCCCCTTTTGACAAAATCATTGTTACATGTTCGCCTGAAAAGGTACCAGCCCCGTTAGTCGAGCAGCTTAAAGAGGGGGGACTCATTGTTGTGCCTGTTGGACAAACATATCAACAGACACTCTACCTTATGCGAAAAAAAGAGGGTAAGCTCGTTCAAGAATTATTGCGACCAACTTTTTTTGTTCCGATGACAGGTAAGGCAGACGAGAGCCGCACCGATAAAGAAAAGGGAGGGCCAATCACATTGGTCAATGGTGATTTCGAAGAAGAGCCGGTAAAAGATAAGTTACTGGCTGGCTGGTTTCATCAACGACAACAAACATGGATGGCCCACTCGGTAGATAGCGAAAAGGGTGGAGAACTTTTTGAGGGGGCAGGAACCCACTACGTCCACCTTGAAAATAATCAATTGGGTAGAGCTGCTCATCTCTTTCAGGGCCTCGCTCTTGATGGGAAAACAGTCCGGCGAGTCGAACTGTCGGCGCAGGTCCGCTTTAAAAATCTACGCAATGGAAAAGAGACATATGAAATCCCAACGATTGCCGTAACCTTCTACGACGAAGACTCCAAACCGATTGGAACCGAAATATTAGGACCTTTTCGAGGAACTCAAAAAGAATGGAAAGAGGTCAAACGAAATTTTCGCGTTCCACATAAGGCGACCGACGTTATGGTTTTACTAGGACTTTTTGGTGCTACGGGCGAACTAGATGTCGATCGATTACGTTTGACCCCAGTCGAGAAAGAGTAGCTTGATAGGACCACTTTGAAGGGGACCTCTTTCTCCTCTGAAAATAGTCAAAAAAATATTAAGAGGTAACGAATTTTGCCTCGATTTTTTCAGCAACGTGCCACTTGCTATAGTCGTTGGGATCGCGCTCAACCTTACGGTAGAGAGTATCTCGTTCGATCGGTTCCCTACCTGCTTCGATAATAAGTTGCCGAATGTTATCGACAGTGAGCATTTCTGGTGTCGTGGCTCCGGCATCGTGGTAGATGAGTTCGTGACGGACAGTACCGTCGATATCATCAGCGCCATAGGCGAGGGCGGCTTGCGCTGTTCCAATACCAAGCATAATCCAATACGCTTTGATGTGAGGGATATTGTCGAGCATCAAACGACTAATAGCCATCGTCCTTAGATCCATAAGGACCGAAGGTTTTTTGATATGTGAAAGGCCGGTATTCTCAGGATGGAATGCGAGTGGGATAAAGGTTTGAAGGCCACCTGTTTCGTCTTGAAGATTGCGAAGGCGAATGAGATGGTCAATACGATGAAAGCTGTTTTCAATATGACCATAAAGCATCGTACAGTTCGTTTTGATTCCGAGGTTGTGGGCGACTCGGTGAATTTCGATCCACTGTTGGGCATCAGATTTATGCTCACAAATTTTTTGCCTCACTTCAGGATGGAAAATTTCTGCTCCCCCACCAGGCATACTTCCAAGGCCAGCGACGATGAGATCTTGTAAAATATCTTTGTACGATTTTTTCCCTTTGAGAAGATGTTTAAACCAGTTGATTTCGACAGAAGTCCACGCCTTGAGGTGAAGGTCAGGGTAGGCCTCGTGCAGAATACGGACGAGGTCGACGTACCACTCGTATTTCATTTGATGGTGAAGGCCACCGACAATATGAAGCTCGGTACAGCCGTTATCGATCGCCTCTTTACCCCGTTCTAGAACCTGTTCATCAGACATTTTATAACCTTTAGGGCTTCGTAAGTCGCTACGAAATGCACAAAAGGTACAACGATAAACACATATGTTTGTCGCGTTGAGATGGGTGTTAATGTTATAATAGCCCGCGTTACCATTGATCCTTTCACGTACGAGGTTTGCAAGTTCGCCAACTTCTTGTAAAGGAGTTGTCGGCTGGTAAAGGAAGAGGCCATCTTCCAGGGAGAGCCTTTCACCAGATTCTACTTTATCTCGAATCGATTTTAGGGTCGGTTGGGCAGCTTTTACCATCGTTGTCTCATGCCTTGCAGGTGGATGAAATCTTCTCTTTGAACAAACCGTAAAACGGAGCCATTAAACAACATGCAGGAGTCCATTTTACCCGACATTCCCAAGAAAGGAATATGGAACTTCACACCATGGGCAAAAGACCCGATCGACAGAAATTTATCTAAACGAGGAGTAAATCGGCTGAAATAAGGATTAAAAGCCCTACACTGATAATGGTATTGACATTAAAGAAGGCAAGGTTGACCTTGGAAAGGTCGTCGGGCCGTACAAGAGAATGTTCATAGGCAAGCAAAAGGGAAACGGCAACAATGCCTGTATAGTAGAGCCACCCTAATTGAGAGAGTTGCTCGCAGAGTATCGGAAAGAGAAAGAGGAGTCCAACCATAATAAGATGGCAGAGAGCGGCAAAACGGAGGGCGCCGCCAACGCCGAGCAAAACAGGGATGCTATTGAGTCGGGCTTTCTTGTCGAAATCGGCATCTTGGCAACTATAAATAATGTCAAAGCCGGAAACCCAAAAAAGAACGATCAATCCAAGTAAAAAGGGTGGAAGAAGGTCGCCTAGATCCAAAACGACGATTTCACCCCGAATAGCGATCCACGCCGAAATGGGAGCAAGCATTAGTGAAAAGCCGAGCCAAAAATGGGCCAGACTTGTAAATCGTTTTGTCAAAGAATAGAAGAGTAAAACGATCAAAACAGGTATCGAAAGTAAAGCGGGTAGCGTATTGGGGAGAAAGAGGAGGGTACTCAAAATAAAACCGACTGAATTCACAAAGGTAAAGAGCCAAACCGTCCTCGGCGATAAGGTCCCAGCCGGCAGATGGCGCATTGCTGTACGCGCGTTTTCTCCGTCGATTTTTTGATCGACAAGTCGATTAAATGCCATTGCGGCACTACGTGCAAAAACCATACACAAAAGGATACCGACAAGCTCCTGCCAACGGAAAGCAAGGATTTGAGCAATCTCTTCGGAAGAGGCAAGGTCTGGTGACATGTCGGTGAGTGTCGTCGGAGCAGGGACGTTCCAGGCCATTACAGCGGCTAAAATTGCAAAAGGAAGAGCAAAAAGGGTATGGCTAAACCGGATCATTTCAAGTAGGAGCTGGATCTTCTGAAACATGGCAACGATTTAAAGCTTCTTTGAGAAAGGAGTGTCAACGTACGTGTCATTAGGAACGACTAACACGAATCACCCCAGCGTGTCGAAAGAGTGTGCTCAACCTCTAGCTGATCTAAAATTCGGGCGACGACAAAGTCAATCAGGTCGGCAACGGTTTTTCCCCCTTGGTAAAAACCGGGAGAGGCAGGGAGGATTACCGTACCTAACCTGGCAAGATCGGTAAGGTTTTGTAGTTGAATAACCGACATCGGTGTTTCGCGCGGGACTAAAACGAGTTTTCGTTTTTCTTTTAAATGAACCTCTGCGGCACGATGAATCAAATTACTACTGGCACCACGGGCAATGGCACTAGTCGTTGCGCCGCTACTTGGGCAGATGACCATACCAGCCGTTTGGTGAGAGCCACTAGCCATTGGGGCAAAAAAATCATCGACCGAGTCATACCGCAGGTAAGTTGTTTCTTCGGCAGTCGGTTGCCAGGCAAAGGGGTAGTTGGTAGTAAACAGGTCGGCTATTGAGAAATTTGCAGGATCGGCCTTTACGCCATACTCATGGCCCAATACAGCGAAGCCCGATTTACTAATCGTCAGATGGACCCTCTTTTTAAGACGAAGAAGGGTTTCGAGGAGGCGCAGGCTATAAAGAACACCGCTAGCGCCAGTGATGGCAACGACGATAGGTCGATCTTTTTTATTCATGTGAGTGACAACCGGTCGGTTCCTTTGGAATTTTAAAACGTGTCTTAAAGCCGTTATTTGGTTCCGATATAAAGAGTCGAAATACCAAAGGTCAGAGGATAAAAGGTGACATGGCGAAGGCCAGCCTTTTTCATCTTTTGGGCAAGTGCTTCGTAGGCAGGGAAAGTCTGCACACTGTCGGGAAGGTATTGATAGGCCGACTGTTGGTTTTTGGCAAAAAGCTGGCCAATACGGGGCAAGATATTTTTAAAATACCACTGGTAAAAAAATTTCATCGGTTGCCAACGAGGCATAGAAAACTCGAGAACGGCAAGTTGACCACCTGGTCGGCAAACACGGACCATCTCACGTAGGCCGGCGTCAGTATCGGCGACATTTCGGAGACCAAAGGCGACTGAAATAAGTTGGAATTGTTCATCGTCAAAAGGGAGATTCATGGCGTCGGCTTCAACGAATGAAAGGCCGGTTTGAATCCCGAGTTTTTCCTTTTTTACTTCGGCAACGTCGAGCATCTCTTTGCAAAAATCGGCACCAACGAGTGGAGCGACCGGCCTATTTGTCTTTCGCCCTTTTTTTTGTATATATTTATAATAGGCGAAGGCAAGATCACCTGTGCCGGTGCAAAGGTCAAGGATTGGCCCCTCTGGTTCCGGGGCCGTTTTACGGACAGTGCGACGGCGCCAATAGTAGTCAACATTCATCGACAAAAGGTGGTTCATCCGATCGTATTTGTCGGCAATCTCCGAGAACATTGTTTGGACTCGGTCTTTGGATTTATTGACGCCCTGCTCATCCTGCTGCTTGGAGGAAAAGTCTTCGTCGGTTTTGGTCTGGCCGTTTGGTTGAGTCATTTCTTTTCTCGTGAGGTCGTTTTCTGCCAACAAAGGGCGCAATGAACCTGTAACGAACCTATAAAGTCACCCGCTATCATACCGAAAAGACCCTTTTTCGTTAACCGGCTACTTGTAGAGAAGGAGGCTCTTTTCGATAATTTATGTTCTGTTTTCAGGTTCGTTATTCTGGCTCAATAGAGAATATGTAAGTTACCGAATATGGGTGAACAAATCCAAGAGAATGCGAGTGAAGTTGGTCGCCAAGAAGGGCGTTTACATGTTAACGGACCTATGGTACTTGTTGTTTTTGGGGTCATACTGTTAGCGCTTTGTGCCCTTTTGGCCTATATTACCCTTGGCCTCGATCCTAAGATGGAAAAGATCAACGCGACAATTGATGTCTATGCTGTTGATCCAGAAAACTGGATCTCGGGTGAAAGTGGGGAACATTTGATAAACCCTGCCGATGCCTTGGAAAAAGAGGCTCAGGGTAGGGCGATTGTGTTGCGAGTGACTAATCAAGATGACTTTATCTGGGAAGATATTAGCTTTCGTATCAACAAGACTTTTTCATATAAAATAACAGGATCTGTTTCTCCGGGACAAACATTCGATGTAGCTGTTGGAGAGTTTACCTCAATTACTGGTGCCCGTTATACCTCGGCTTCGCAGGTGTTAAAGATTATCGATGTCTATGCGAGGAGGCCCGATGTATACAGGGGGGAGTATCGGAAAGATTTAACAGGAAAATAGTTTTATTCATACGAAAAAAAATTTAAAGAGAAACAGAAAAAGGCCACTACACATGTAGTGGCCTTTTTGTTCGTTGTTTACGTAAAAGCTAGGCTCTTAGGCATTAAGCGTTTCGTAAGAGTTGCCTGAACTATAGCTGTCAGAGTCACTTTCGCTATGAGTTTTGAAGTGGCGAACAAGCTCACGTAGACCGTTGGCCTGTGCATCCAATTCCTCGGAGCTGGCAGCCATTTCCTCGCTCGAAGAGGTCGACCGTTCGGTGACGGCGGCGACTCGTTGAATCGCGTTGGCGACTTCACTAGCGTTGAGCGATTGTTCAACGGTAGAGGTAGCGATTTCAGAAATTTTTGTCGCTGTCGATTCGACCCCTTCAATAATTTTGTTAAGGGCATCTCCCGTTCGTTCGCTGAGTGAGGCCCCCTCTTCAACCCGCTGGGTTGATTCTTGAATGAGGATGGTAATCTCACCGGCCGCTTCATTGGAGCGTTCTGCCAGCTTTCGAACTTCGTCGGCGACGACTGCAAACCCAAGACCGTGTTCCCCTGCTCGTGCTGCTTCGATTGCGGCATTAAGAGCAAGGAGGTTGGTTTGGCTTGCGATTTCCGAAATAACCTGGATAATCTCGCTGATTTTCTGCGAAGATTTCTTAATAAGATCCATCGATTCGACCGATTTACGAACCGCTTCGTCCCCTTCACGGGCCATACGAGTCGTTTCTTCGGCGAGTTCGTTTGCGTTACCAGCGTTGTCTTTGACAGCG
>JALCBQ010000074.1 GCA_028066335.1 Pirellulaceae bacterium | reverse complement strand
AATCATCCGGGCAGGCAGGTGTTTGTCTTCTGTCGATTTTTGATTTATAGGTAGTTGAATCATGGTGTCGCTCTTTCAGGTAGTGCAATTTCCAGGAGGTAGATTAGGTGGCCAGAAGCGATTAAAGGACGATACAAGGAGAGCCTATAGGGGTGTAGGATTTGCCAAGGGCCACTATCGGATGGTCTGATCGACTTGCCGAAGGGCCGAGGTCAATAAAAAGAACCTGGTCTTCGTCGTGATGGATGATTTCGGCAAGCTCGTGTTGGCACCGAGTAAAATCGACCATATTTAGGTGGCATTCGAAAACCGAAAATTGGAGATGGTTTCCGTAGTTTCTCATTGTACGAAAGACTTGTCGCAGTCGCTTGGGATCACAGATGTCGTAAGTGATTAGGTAGCTTTTTCTCATGGAGGTCCTTTTGGTGGTTGGTTCTATCTAAAAGAGGGCCCTCCCTGATGGTATATACAATTCAGTCTATTAGTTCCTATAGTGGAGTGCAAGAAAAAAATAGTCCTATAGCCAAATAGAACCTTGCCAAAGAATTGCGTAGAATATCTGCCAGAGAAAGAAGGCTTTTAATAGGTATTAGACCCGGACGACATAGAGCTTCGGTAAACATAGAGCTTCGGTGATAGTAGAGCTTTGGCAATAGGGACAGGCAGCAGAGTACCGACATAGTTGACCGGTACCCTGCCCTGTCATCAGAAGAGTCGCAGTTCAAAAGCTCTACAATAGAAGATTACCAAATTGTCAAAGATCAGAGAGATTACATAGCTAGGGATCGATTTTAGGCACAAATTGCCCAAGGCCAAAGTGAGAGCCATAACCTAAGGCTAGTGGTCCACAAAAAGGTTTGCTAAATCGGATAAGCAACCCATACCCTTGAGAGCCTCCATGGTGACCATGTCCATTTTTTCTCTTTCGAGAAAATTTATGCCAGGGGGTGTTATGAGAGCCTAATATCGTTTTGTTATCGGAAAGCTCGATTCTTTCTGCATTTGGAAAATTGCGATATTCTAATTCTTTCTCAACATTTTTGCGAAGCTCACCCTCGAGTGCTTTGAGGTACTCCTTCGGATTTCCTCGCTCTTCAGCTCGAAATTTTAAGTGGCGAGTCGGTACAAAAGGAGTTCGTGAAACCCATTCTGTTGCAGTAGAAAGGATCGGCGATTGGCCGATACTTTCATTGATTCCACCAAAGTTTTGGGGGCCTCCCATGCCTAAAAAGATAAGTTGTAAATGGTAGCCACCTCGTCGATAAATGTGGTTGATTTTTGTCGAGAGAAGGCTCTGGACTTCTGGGCTAAAGCCAGCCGGCATGTAGACCGTCAAATGAGAAATTTTTCCTCGAACGCCAATTTTATTCGCTTCGCAAAGGTAGTGCGGATGTTGGTGACTCGGTTTTTCTAAAGCCCCCTTTGTGGGAAGACCGATTGCGTTGCCCTCATTGTCCTTCCCAGCAAGGAAGTATCCTTCTTTTGTCTCTCCATAAGCTTTTATGTATTGTCTTAAGATTGTCGATCGGGCTGCCTCACCGATTTCGAGTGCGTTAGTAAGGCTTGGCAAAACTTTACCTGCAATCGCAAAACGGGCAACGGTTGGAGTACGATGCCCCGTGTTTATATTTGCTCGTCCAGAAGAATAGGAGCGAAACGTATCTTCGGGGCGGTGGTAGAGGGTAAACCGACTTCCCGGTGGGTAATTCCAGCCTCCTTTGCGAAGATCTGCTGACTCGGCATGAAGTGCCTCGAAGAGGGTTTGTGGCAAAGAGGCTTCCACCGCCTCTTGCTCTTTTTTCGCGAGCTTTACCTTATTGGGATCTTTCCCTTTGGCAAGTGCGGCAGCCTGTTTTGTTTCGAGCTTGCGGGTCAACTCTTTTTGAAGGGTTAGCTCGTGCCATAGCTGGTGGTCGGTCTCATCCGCCTTTGTTAAAACTTGAACAAGGTCGGTCTCGGCGGTAGGTTCGCCTTCATCCGCATGTGGTACGGTATTGACCTTTTCAGGAAGATCAAAATCGCCGTTGCCCAACACAGTGGCCTCCACCCACGATTCGGCCCTGCCAAAATAACCCATGACAGATAGAAGCCGCTTTAAAAGAGAGTGATCTTCTGTGTCGAGGGTAAGATCCTCCCAAACGATTAAAACCGAACTATCGGGAGAGATCGTAATAAAAGTATCAAAGACTTTGGAAACTTTGCCACCCCCCACTGGCATGTAATGCCGTGTATGTCCCTGAGAGGCAGGTGGAAGGTAGAAAGATGGGAGTGGTTTTAAAGCACTCAATAGCTTTCTCATTTTCTCCTCTGGAACGTCAGAACACTTGTGGTGCCAAAGTGACAGCAGTGCCCGAAAGAGCCGCCAAGGCGAAGGAGGCCATTCGACGGCCCCTTCATTAACTTGTCGACCCCATGGCGTTGCATGCCATTTGCCAGTGAGGAATTTTAGTTGAATTGCTAACATGGTCTATTTCGCCTATTTCTTGTAATTGACGTTAGTGACAGAAGGATTGGCAAACAAGTCCGAACATGCTTTGATGAGTTGTGGAATCTCGGCTTCAAGAGATTCGAGTGTTGGCAAGGTAAAAGAAGATGGTCGTTTGGCCCAGTTGTCCTCGGAAACAACTTCGAAGTCACATGCGGTTCGTAGTCGGAGGCCCTCTTTAAGAAACCTCTGAATTTTAAAGATCGAAATCCCTATGAGAAGGTCTTCTACCTTTTTACCAAGGCCGTAGCCACGGATTTGAGCAAGGTCGAGGTTAAAATAGGCGGTGATTTTTTTGGCAGTGTATTCTTCACGATGAAAAGGAACATGGCCGAAACCTTTGGCCGAGGGGCCTTTGGGATCGTGCTCATCAAGTTTAACACCCCCACTTTCAGCAACTTTTACATCGTCGGCCTCGATAAAGGATGAAAGGGCACGGGGAAGACGAAGGCGGCCACCGGCAAGTTCTTTTTTTGCGAGGAAAACCCCATGGACGAGCGAGTTTACGTCGTAATGGAGGAGTGTCTTTGCCAGAAGCTGAATATCGACACGCCCCGTCTCTTGGGCGCCGAGTTGTTCCTTGAGTAGGTTAAAAAATGTTTTGTCACTTCCTTCAAGGATGTAGGGGCTCGCTAAACGGTGGGACTCTTGAATAGAGGTAGTAATCGTTTTACCGTCAGCCTGAACGCGAACATAAGAGATCCCTTGAAGAGGGGCAACAACATCGTCGTCTTCCTGGCCGATCGAACCTTTGTCCCAACAAACTTCTTCAAGTCGATTGGCCATTGATTGAGCCGATTCGACTAGGAGAGAATCAATGTGGTCGGCGGGGCCACTTCCATTACGTACACCATTAAAAGTTGCCGCACCGAGGTCTGGAAAACCGGTCGGTTGAAAGCGGGAACCTTGGAGGGGTTTAAGTGGGACTTCAAGAAGAAGGCGGGGTTCATTTTCTAGGTCTGAAAAATCGAGAGACATTGGAAACTCCTGTCTATTAAAAAGTAAAATGTGGTTCTAAAAGTAGGTTGCAATACTGACATAATCTATTCATTGTTGGTGACTGGGGCCTCTCCATCGGTCACATCGTCAGGGACGACGAGACGTTGAAGGACTCGAATAGAGGCGTAGTTCCTCTCTTTCCCTAACGGAAAAAGGAGCGAGGCGGCAATACGGCGGGCCTTTGCGTTTTCACCGTAGATTGTTTCTATCGTTGGAGAAAAGCCAGACCCTCGCAGCCGCCTTGCGGCAAGTTGTGTCGCTTTTCCGAGGTCTCCAGAGAGAGCGCGGCGAAAAATCATCGGGGCGAGTGGGACTTTATTTGTTTTCTTTTGCCCCTTTGCGGCCTCTTGATTACTCTTTATGTGTTCGCCCTTTTCTTTGTTACTGGGCGGTTTGTCTTCCGAGCCGTCAACGTCAAAATAAGGGAGGTCTACTCCGAGATAGCACAATTTCAACAGGGCGTACGAGGCATCAGGTGCAAGGCGAAGATTTTTAAGGTGAGCATTGTTTTTGTGATGAGAGAAAAGCTCGTTTAAAATCTCTCGACATTTCTTTTGATTTCGCCAGTCCAGCAGTAAGAAGCCTCTTAAAAGAGATTCAAGGAGCTCAAAATCAGCCCCTCCTTGAATAAACCTAGCGATGTCGTCAAGATTTGCATTGACTTCACTTTTACAAGGAAAGAGGCCATCGTTGTTGTTCTCATTGATAGATAGGGCTCGCTGTTTTTTGAGCAATTCTTCTCCAGAATCCTCTTTCTCGGACTTCGATCTACTTTTTTGAGTCGCTTCGATCATTCTGCGTTTGATAACATTGATGAGGTTTTGAATGAGGTCACTACCATCCCAAACGATCGTAGGGTCGTTAGCGAACTCTTTCTTTTTCCATTGAACACCTTTGTTATGGGTGAAATCAACCGGTTCAACGTGCTTTCGTAACGGTCCCACCTCATCGTTGTAGCCAATACTTGCCAGTGAAGCAGCCAGGCGAAACTCGGTATCATCGTTACCGCGATAGGTATGTTTTAACCAGTCGAGTGGAAGGAGTGGGATCGGGGGGACGGCTTCGCGTAATTTTGGTGACCTGGCGATCGTTGCCTCGGCCTCTCCAAGAGCGATAAGAACTTGACGAACGCTTTCAGGATTCCCTGGTTGATCGCTACTGGAAGGGTTCGACTTTTTGCAGAGATTAAAAATAGCTCTCTCAAGACGTCGTAATGCCCGCCCTGCGCTCGCTGGTGTCGTTTTATCGGTTGCGACTCGTCGAAATTGACCGAGCCAGATATCGATGGAGCCAATAAGCTTTTCAATGGTTGAGTTATTGTGAACTCGAAAGAAGCCGAGAGGGATTGCAAAATATGAGAGTCCGTTTCGGACCTGAAAGCTATATCGTATAAACGAGTCGATACCACTGGCAACGCCTAGACTCGAAATTGCACGGGCAAAGTCGAGTCCCGTTTTTGCTTGTCGGCTCTTGAAGGTGCCAGAACTTTTGGCTCTGACTTCGACTCTCCCCTCGCCAAAAATCGCTGCGACTTCGACGTAGGTCGATTTTTTATCCCAAAGGGGGAGCCACATTTCATTTCGAGACTCCTGTTCGTCACTTGGGCTGGCACTTCCGTAGTCGGTTCCTGTTGTTCGGACGCAAAATGGGTAGGCAAGACCTCCGAATTGACTCTGTTCCAGTTTTTTTGAGGCGACGGCGGAGAAACCGAGTGCTCCTTCGAGCATGAGTACGTAGCTCCAAATGTTTACGAGTGAATCGCTATCGTAACCGGTCGTTGCGTTGGCACCACCTGCAGAGCCAGGGTCGAACTGACCAATTACCGACTTGATGTGGATATTTTGAAGGTCGTTATAGAGTGCCTCTTTGAGGATGTCATCTGATCGTTGGAGCGGTTCTCCTGTCTCTGCCGAGAAGAGCTCTCCAAGGCGTTGCATAAAGTTGTTGGTGAACTCAAGTCGGCCATCGTTTCCACCCGTTCCAAGGAGTGGGGGGAATTTAACCCCATCGTCGGTTAACAAGTAGGCCGCATCGAGCCAACGGACCGCTACATCGGGGAGGTAATTACGACAAGCGAGAAGGAGATTTTCTTTCTGTCCCCCTTTGGTGTCGGGCTTTTGGGTAAGGCCAAGAGAGTCAATAATTTCATGACAAATGTTGATTGTCTCTTGATAGTTTGCCAAACGGTCTGTTTTTCCATTAAGGATGTTCTTGACAGCCGTTTGGTTATCTTTGGGGTAAAATCCACTGCCACCGTTCCAAGGTGCAACGATCGGTGTTGGGCTGTAGACATTGAGAAAAAAGGTTTCGAGGAGTTCTTCATCAAGAATAGAATTGAGCCAGAAGGTGCCCTCTTTCCAATATCCTTGAGCAGTCGGGTCGACCTGTTCGGAGACGAGCCGTAAAATCCCAAGAGCCTTGAGGTAGTGGGCCAGAGGGGTCGGTGTACACCCTTTGAGTTGAATGGTGTGGCGTTGGTCGGTCATATTAGTTCTCCCCTTCGGTTGAAGCATGCCAGTCAGCGATTCGGACAAGCGATTCAAGGTAACTAAGGCAAAAAGGGCCATACTCGTTAAGAAGATTCAAAACACGGGTTCGCCAACTAGCCTGAGGCTTTTGGCCGGTTCTGTTTTGTTCCCCCATTTCCATAAGGGAGAGATCTACACAGACTTCTTTTGTGGAGGTCCAATCGCCAAGGTCGACAGAAGGGATAATATCTCCGTCCCAAATACCACGGGTGAATCGGCGAGTTTCTGTATGTGGGCGATTCTCGTTTGGCATACTCCGGATACTTTCACGAACTTTACCGTGATGGGCCGCCAATAAGAATGCGATCAAATCGGTGTAAGGTCTCTCATCGTTTTGGTCAAGCCAGGCTAAGGCGCTTGCAAGTTCGTGGCGGAAACCACAACGTTTGGAGAGCGTTTCTTTTCCTTCTGCCAAAGGTTTATTTGTGAGCGATTTTCCAGTAGGAGCTTTGAAAATCAGGCGGCCCCTTCCCCCCGATTTTGCTAAAAGAGGGCTGTCGTGTCCGTATTGGTTTTCTTCTGCTAGTGTGCTGTAAATCGCGTTTTGGAAAGCTGCGTGTGCTTTGCCGACATCGTGCCAGTGGGCGGCAGTGACGACGGCCTCCCATGGAATTGCAACATCGGTCGAGTTTAGAGACCGTTCAAGGTTTTGGGCCGCTTTTTGGGCGTCTTGCAGGTGCTTTGTGATGGTCATCTTGCCCTGCCCTTTGGTTTCATCTTGATCCATTGCCTCGAACGATTGTTCTGATTTTTCCTCTTGTTCAACGGGTTGAACGCTTGACTTTGTTTTGGAGTCACCTGTCCATCCTATTGCCAGTTCGTAGCCTCCAATGTCGCTGTGCAAAAGGATCGTCATGCCGGGCAAAATTTCATACTCTTGAACTTTATCCCATGCATTTTCAAGAGGGTCCCATCGCCACGCTCGGAGCTTTGAATCTCGTTTATCCTTTTGAGCACCATTGATACTTTTAATGAACGCTTTGGCTGCTTCTAGTGAGACCGAGCAAAGTTCGTCTCGACATGGTGGAGCGAAATGGCTATCTTTCTCCGAACCCTGGATTGGGGGTGACGGGCGTCCCTCTTGCGGATCGTCCCAAATTCGCCAGTAGACCTGAATATCAGTCTCCTTTGAGTCACGAATATATCGTGAGACATCAATGTCGTTTCCCGAGAGATCGGGGGTCGTCTCCCATAAATCAAGGAGATCTTTTCGGCGTAAAGTGTGCCTAATCGGCTGCCTTTCCTGGTGATCGATCGTTGCCAGGGCTTCTAGGCCTACTCCCTTTCCAGAGAGCTCTTTAAGGTAGTTGCGAGAGTGGTCAAGCTGGACAGGGTCGTAAGGGAGAGCAAGAGATTCCTGTCTCTTTTCATTTTCTTCGGTAAAGTCGATCCAGTAGACCGTTGCATCTGGGTTTCCCTCTTGGCCACATTCTCCCCGACGATTACAACGACCAAAACGTTGGACCATAGAAGACCATTGGGCAAGTTCCGTAAAAAGAGTCGTCGCTGAAAGG
Organism: Pirellulaceae bacterium; assembly: GCA_028066335.1. Lineage (GTDB taxonomy): Bacteria > Planctomycetota > Planctomycetia > Pirellulales > Pirellulaceae > JALCBQ01. The sequence continues at coordinate 6,980 of JALCBQ010000074.1, read as the reverse complement.
TCGACCCCTGCTTCGATCGCCTGGGTTGCCACAATAATTCTGCCGGGGCCGTTTTTGTCGAGCCGGTCTTCGTTGAGGGCATTTTCCTGTTGTGTCTGACGATCACCGGGACGATAGCGAGAGTGTATAAGGAACCGTTCGGGCGATCCTTCATTTTTTGCTAGTTGTTTTTCAAGGGCGGTATAGGTCTCCTGGGCCCGTTTGACATTATTCAGAATAACCAGAGTTATTGTCCCTGGTTGATGGGCTTCTAATACTTCTTCGGCAAGGGTTTTCGGGTAGTTTGCCTTATTCTCACCATCAAAGGTCGTGTTGGCCTGTTTACAATCTTTGGTCGCTTGGACTCGCCTTGCAATCTGTTCATTTGCGTGGTCGTCGTCGTTAAGGCGATGACTTAAAAACCCTTCTTCTGGTTTATGGTCAAAGGTTTTTAGAGAGGTGTCGTCAAGGGTCGCTGACATCCAGAGAGTTTGGGTTGTGCCGTAGGTGTTTAGCTTTTGACGTAATCCTTGGAGCTGGACCGTGGTCGTTAGGCCAACACCCATGAGCTGAGTCTCGTCGATAATCCAGAGGGCGTCGTTATTCAGGAGAGCAAAATGGACTGGCCATCGGTACCTGCTCATCCCGTACCCACGATTGAGGGCACGTGACAGAAGCATGTCTTGGGTTCCAATAAGGATCGCCTCTTTGTCGGGGTGAATGTCCCAGTCGGTCCTTTCTTCACCTCCCATGAGAAGGTGGGTCGAAACGCCCTTTGGATTTTTATCGTTACAGTTTAGATTCGTTAACCACTGATTAACTGCGGTGTAAGTCTGTTCGACAAGGGTCCGCATAGGAAGGCAGTAGACGAGTCTTCGTGGGGTCGCTTTACGGACAGCTGAGTTGGTATGCTCACGCCGACGATAGAGCCATGCGAGGAGGGTTGCGGCCGTTTTCCCGACACCGGTAGGGACTTCGAGTGTTTGAGGGAAATCGATCTCTTCGCCGAGTCGCTTCTGGTAAGGGTAGGGATCGTTTCCCGTTGCATTGTGGAAGAAGTCACGAAAACTCATGGTGAGTCCTTTATCGAGTGAGTCGAGTCACTTTGGAGAGGTATTAAAGTGAAAGTTAAAAAACAGGATCGAGGGGAGGTGTGAGGTCGATTTGATCTGATTTTTCAGGGTGGATATTCTTTTTGGGGAGGGAATGCAGGGACATTTGCAAAATGTAAGGTGGGGTTTATTCTCTTTTTTATGTTAAGGATCAATGGTGTCGGTGTCAAAGTTTTCTTGATCCTCGTTGTGAGGGAGCTCCTAGTAAAATTCCTGGATGTGTGGGTTGGCTCTTAATGTTGCAAAAATTTTTTTAATTCGACTATGGATGTTCTGTGTCGTTTGGTTGAATTGTTTGGCAATTTCTCTAACGCTGTAGCCCCTAGAGAAACGGAGCTTAAGTATTTCAAAATTCCGAGGAGATAGTACTTCTTTTAGAAGGGGGAAAAACCTTGTAAGGTCAGAAAGGGATGTTTTTGCGTCGAGAGCGATTGGTTCGTTGTATGTCTGTTCACTAAGAGTGGAGATCGTTGGTCGCCTTTTCCTCTGTTTATGGTTCATGTAAATGTCGTTTAAAATAATTCTCTTGATATAGTTAATGAGATCCTTCTTTTCTTTAAGTTGGAATTTTAATAGGATGGCTCTGTTCCCGTACACTTTTGCAATTGCTTTACTAACATAGTCCTCAGCATCGTTAGATTCGATTTTTTTACTGAGGGTATACTCGAGAAGGTCTCCGATATCGTCTTTCCCAATCTCATGTTTGGCTTCGGTTGTCATAGCGAGGGGCCTTTGGCAGTTAAAGGAAGTTGTTAGTGTGGATGTAAGTATAATTACATTTTGACTGCCGAGGAAAGATAATAATATTCAATTTAATAATATTTCGAAAATTTAATTTGTTTTGTTGTCCTTCTTTTCTAAATCAAGTTAAGATAAAGGTGGTGGGTAATTTGTTTGTTTTCCGTAGATTTTCTATTGTTGATAGGGTATTTACGGCTCCATTGAAGCAATTTGATAATATTTCAGTTGCACCTTGCCTGCCTATTTTCCGCAGATACTAATCTGCGGCTCCATTGCTGCAGAGTGGCTTTTTGGTTTTCACAAGAGGCTGCTTTGCAGTTTTTTATACAAATTGATGATCTCTTTGTTCTCCTGTTATTTTTGGCAGGTTTGTGTTATTGGAATCGTTGTCCGTAGAGAAGCAAACCCCCCTCTATATAGCCCCCACCTTATGGTTCCCCCCTTTTCAGTTTTTTAACAATATCTCTCAAGGAATGCAAGGAACTGTTTGGGGAAATATTTTCTGATAGGGCGGCACGACTGGAGGAGAAAGAGGGAACCCTATCTGTGGTAAGAGGTTGCGCTTTTATGAAAGGGACCCATCGGGTGGAAATTTTTTAAATGTCTTCTCTTGAAAAGGTTTTACATATGAGCGGAGGTCGGTTGGTAGTCCTCCCCTTTGAGATTCCCGCAATCGATTTGGATGCTTGCGGAAACAGGTGGTCTGTTTGGTGGAGAACGGCCGTCATTGAATCGCCTCTTTTGTTTCTGCTCTTCTTATCTCGTAAATTGCGTTTCTGTTTATTGTTGTACGAATCACCCGGCTTGATTTGCCCTCTCTTTCTACCTCTCTTATTTTGTCGCCCTAAATCTTTGACCAGACCGAGAAGCTAGACCGAAAAAGTGCGCAGAAATGGCATAGAGTGGCCGAGTGTCGATTGTTTTTAGCGAAAAGATCGCCGTTTTTTCTAAAAATGGAGTAATTTTTCTACCTATATCGGGGAATAAAAAACCACTGAAATGCGTATTTGTCGGCTAAGAGAGGGTGTGAGCAGAGACCGTATGGAAAGGTCATTTTTCAGATAAAATAACGAGGTAGAGTGTCTGGGGTTAAAGAGACAAGGTAGTTATCTAGAGGTTATCTAAGACACCAATAGTGTGATCGATCGACACAGAGGGCCCTCACCAATAGGTGGAAAGGGCGCCAGGCAGAAAGGGAAAGGTGTGCGCGAAAAGCGACTATTCATAGCACAAAAAGCGTTTGGCGTCTTTAAACGGTAGAGGTTTGGCGAGAGAGCTTAGGCAGAAGTGTTTGCTTGTGTGGCGACCTCTTCTTCGTACGATCGTCGATCTTCTGGGTGCCACAATGGTAGGCCACTTTCAAGGCGTTGGGCTAGTATCGAGAGTTTTTCGTCGGAGCCTGGCATCGATTTCGTCGGCTCGTATTCAGAAGAGTGGGCCTCTTGAGGCTCAAAATCCCAGATTCCTAGTTTAATCGCTTCCAGCACAGAACACGCTACCATAAGAGCTTCTCCTTCTTGAGTTACGCAATGAAATCTTTCAAATGCGACAAACAAAACCAAGCACAAAGTATTGGAACTTTCAGGCCAAATGTCAAGAAATTTATGGAAAAAAAGAGGAGATTTCGACAGGACGTGGGGGTCTCTGATGATAGTAGGTAGTTACGTTGAGCGTTTGATTACCCGTCTTAAATTTTGAAAAGATAGATTGCCAGTACGTGGGCCATGCTTCTGTGTGGTATACCCTGGCCTTCTAGGTAGATAACCTTCTGTGCCAAGTAGCAGAAAGCAGGGGCACAAAGAGATCCTGTGTTGGTGGCAATTTTCAAGTTCCCCCTTCCGGCCAGAATAAATTTCCTTTTTATTAGATGTTATTTTGAAGGCAAGAAGTAGGTCATCTAAAATCACTAAATTCAGAAAAGTTTCGAAAAAAAGGTTCGACTCTCGATTTTTACTGTGTTATATTCGCATAAAAGTGCCTTAATGTTTGTGTGGTTTACCCACTTTATGTGAAGGTCCTATATGGGGATAGCTGCACATGCGTTTTATTGCTTCGATTTCGGAGCGAGCCGTGGTGCTTTTGGACTAGCCTTCACCTGCCACGTTGATGTTTCCTGTATCTAGGATTTTAGTGGGCAAGGTGGCTTGGTTTGAGGGGCTATTAGTCCTTCTAGTCCTTCAGATTCGATATTCTCACCTGTCTCATTACCTGTTAGTGAGTTTGCTGGCGGTGCCGTTTTGCTTGCTTGCCGTTAAGGTACCAGCCTTTGATTACTAGCAGATAACCTACCTCGCCCACTTTGGGGTTAAAATAGTCCCTCTGCTTTTTACAGCTATATTTTTAGTTTCCGTTTTTTTTAACGAGATGTGTTTTCCAAGGAGTTTTCGATGAAAGTCTTTTTCAGTCGCTCTTTGGTTGCTCTTTTGGTCAGTATGGTAACCTTTGGTTCTGTTGCTAACCTTTCGGCGCAATCACTTGAGCAAAATCTAATTAAAGACTACCGTTGGCGAAACATAGGAAATGCGAACCTCAAAGGTCGTATTTGTTGTTTCGATGTACTCAAAGATGACTTTGCCCATATTGTCGTCGGTACAGCCTCTGGTGGTGTTTGGAAGTCGGTGAATGCTGGGACGACCTGGACCCCGATCTTTGATAAGTATGGTAGTGCCTCAATCGGTGCTGTTAAAATTAACCAAAATAATCCAGACGAGATTTGGGTTGGTGGTGGCGAACGTAATGGCCGTAACACAGCAGCTTGGGGTGATGGACTTTACAAGTCGACTGACGGTGGTAACTCGTTTGACCACGTTGGTTTCAGTGAAAGCTACACAATTGCTGACATCGAAATTCATCCTGAGAACTCGGACATTGTCCATGTTGCTGTTTTAGGATGTGTGTGGGGACATATTGGCCAACGAGGTCTTTACAAAACGACTGATGGTGGAAAGAACTGGGAAAAAGTAACCAAAGGCCTTCCTGATGATGGTCGTACTGGTGCTCTTGAGATTGTTGTCGATCCTTCTGATGTTGACACGATGTATGTAACCTTTTGGGAACGTTTGCGACGTCCTTGGGTTCTCAAGTCAGGTGGCCCTAACGGTGGAATCTTTAAGTCGACCGACGGTGGCAAATCATGGAGCGAATTGACCAATGGCCTTCCAGAAGGGGATAGCGGGCGTATTGGTCTTGCTGTTGCCCCCAACAACCCTAAGGTACTTATGGCTCATTATGAGCATGGCTACCAACCAGCCAGAGGTACCCCAGAGTATGACGACCTAACAAAGTTGGGTTCTGGTATTTATCGTAGTGAAGATGCTGGTGCTTCCTGGAAGCTTGTTAACCGCTACTTTAGCCGTCCATTCTATTACAACGAATTATCGATTAGCCCTCACGATGACAAACTTGTTTATAGCTATACAATTAGCTTTCAGTACTCAGAAGATGGTGGGAAAACCCTTCAAAGAATGCCTAGTGGTGGTGGTCACTGTTGGCATGCTATGTGGTTAGACCCACATAATAAAAATCGCTTCTGGCAAGGGAATGATGCTGGTCTTTACCTAACCCACGATGGTGGTAAAAATTACGTCACTTTCAAGAACCTCAATGTCACCCAATACTATGCAATTGGCGTTGATATGCAAGATCCTTATTGGGTTTATGGCGGTCTCCAAGACGCTGGTACTTCGGGTGGCCCTAACATGTCCCGTGATAGCGCGGTTTACACGAGTGACTGGGTTAGTGTCGGTGGTGGCGATGGTTTCCACGTTCAAATTGACCCAACTGATCACACGACTGTTTACTCAACCTCGCAACCTGGGAATTCGGGTGGTACTTCCACACGGCGTAATCTTCTTACAGGCGAGCAAAAATCGCTCCGCCCTACAAAAGGAAGAAACATCGTCAATTACGATGAGTACATTACCCCCGAGATTGAAAAACTTCAGGAAGAAAAAGGTTGGGGGCCGATGGGTGCTTTCCGTTGGAACTGGAGCAGCCCGTTTGTGATTTCTTCTCATAATCCGCGGACAATTTTCTACGGCGCGAACCACTTGTTCAAATCCGAAGACCGTGGTGATACATGGCATATTATTAGCCCAGACCTTTCGAAGAACGAGTTTGACAAAACGACTAAAGAGTCGGGTGGTTTGACCTCGGATGCCGGTCCTGGTGGAGGTGCCGAATTTTATGGCACACTTATAACCGTAGGGCAATCTCCTCTTGATGCCGATATTATTTGGACCGGTACAGATGATGGTAATATTCATATTACACGTAATGGTGGCCATGACTGGACGTTGGTTTCAAACAACATCAGTGGTCTGCCGAGCCAGAACTATTGGGTGAGCCGTGTTGAAGCTTCCCACTATAAAAAAGGGACGGCCTACGTAACGATTGATGGTCATCGTAGTGCCTATTTTGACCCGATGGTCTACAAAACGGATGACTTCGGCCAAACTTGGACAAATATTACGAGCAATCTGCCTTCTGGCCATCCTTGCTATGTAATTCGTCAAGACCGTAAGAACGAGAACCTTTTGTTTGTTGGTACCGAATTTGCAATTTTCTATAGTATCGACGAAGGAAAAAGTTGGGCCAAGTTGAATAACAACTTACCAACAGTCGCTATTCATGACTTGCTCGTTCATCCCCGTGATCCAGACCTTGTTATTGGTACCCATGGACGTGGTTTATGGGTCCTAGATGACATTTCTGCGCTGCAACAGGCAACCCCTGATGTCTTGAAGAAAGAGGCACATCTCTTTGAGAATGAAGTTGCCACAAAGTGGTTAAGACATAGTGTCCAGGGTAAAGGTGGCTCCTATGCGTTTAGTGGTGAAAACCCAACGAAAAACGCAGTCATTAACTATTACCTTGGTGATAATGTCACAGGTGATGTTCAAGTTGAAATCGCTGATGCAACAGGCAAAATGACCCGTTCTTATACCGTGCCAGCCACTCCTGGTATCGGAAAATTAGAATGGGATATGCGTTTGCGTCCAAAAACAGAAGCAAGCGAAAGCGGAGCGGAAGAAGCACAAAGACGTCGTGCTGTGCAAGGTCGCCGAGCCGGTGGTAATCAAGGAGGCCAGGGGCGTCAAGCTGGTGCAGGCCAAGGAGGTCAGGGTCGTCAAGCCGGTGCAGGCCAAG
>JALCBQ010000073.1 GCA_028066335.1 Pirellulaceae bacterium | reverse complement strand
AATACAAGTATCCATATTCCCACTAAAGTCGACATAACCGACTGCCCCAGCATAGGGGCCACGACGGGTCGTTTCGAGCTCGTCAATAATCTCCATTGCTCGAACTTTTGGTGCTCCCGAAACCGTTCCCGCAGGGATACTCGCCTGCAATGCATCAAAAGCGTCTAACCCTTCTTTAAGCTCTCCCCGAACATTCGAGGAGATGTGCATCACGTGTGAATAACGCTCGACTGTCATCATCTCACTCAGTTCAACAGTCCCAAATTTGGCAACACGACCGACATCGTTTCTTCCAAGATCGACGAGCATTACATGTTCAGCCCGTTCTTTTGGGTCGGCCAGAAGCTCTTTTTCAAGTGCTTCGTCTTCGGCCTCTGTTCTCCCACGTTTGCGTGTGCCGGCTAGTGGCCTGACAGTAACGATGTTTTCGGCTACTCGACACATGATTTCTGGCGAGCTACCGACAAGAGTCGTCTTTTTTGTCCGTAGATAAAACATAAAAGGGCTCGGGTTCACCACCCGTAATGTTCGGTAAACTTCGAACGAATCACTTGAAACCTCAACCTCAAGGCGTTGCCCAATAACAACCTGAAAGATATCGCCCGCCTCAATATACTCGATACACCGGCCAACGGCCTTTTCAAAGTTTTCCTGAGTTGTGTTTGAGGTATAAGGGGGCAACGACAAACCATGGTCGATAAAATTAGAGACCTCCAAATCCCCCGCCTCTCGAAGGCGGCCCAAGATCGCCTCAATTTTTTTACAGGCCAAGCTGTAATTCCGTAACAAGCTCTCTGGTTGATACTCTGAGGTAACATAAGGAACTGCGTTCTCTTCTATGAGTGAAAGCGGATCGGCCTCATCATCAATTGCTTGAAGAAGTTCCTGAATACCTGTCATAAGAATGACCATGAGCGTCTTGTTGACATTATCAAAGACCAAAACATACTCATAAAGGGAAAAGGTCATGTCGGGCAATTGACGGTCATCGTGGGGCGCATTCGGGAGATTTTCGGTATACCGAATTGTGTCATAGCCGGCATATCCGATCATTCCACCTGAAAAAGGTGGCAAGCTCTCCAGTGGGGCTACCTGAACCTGTGCAATAAAATTCCGGAGCGATTCTAGCGGGTTTTTTGCATCGAACGACCGAACTTTTTCGGCACGCTCATTTTCACTAAAGAACTGCTCAAAGCTTTGACTGGATGAGGCAACATGAGGTGAAGCAGGATCGACATACCGAAGGGTGACTTTATCCCTTTGAGCAGAAATTTCAAGAACAGGGTGAAAGGCTAAAAAGCTATAACGACCCACTTTTTCCCCACCGATAACACTCTCAAAGAGACAAGCCTCGCCCCCTTGATCTAGCTTATGAAAGGCCGAAACGGGCGTTAGGGTATCACTCATAAGGACCCGAAATACGGGTACCAGGGAGAATTTTTTTGAAAGTTCCTGAAAGGTATCTAAGGTCGGGCAGTTATTCATAATTCATCCAGTTTCATGACCAGTTACCAGCGACAAAAACGGTCTCATCGATCCTATTTTTCCCTCCAGTATAGACTTCACCAAAAGTAAAGGAAACCCAAGGGATATCCTCTTTCTCTAAAAAATCAAGGCAACCCCTTAACGGACCTTCTTTTTTGTCGACCTTTGCAAAAGGGAGAAGAGACCGAAAGTTTGATTCACCTTGACATGGGCCTCTAAAGCTATAAAATTCTAGTAGGGTTTGCTGGATGAAATTTTCCAGGCAAAGGTCAGCCACTTATCCCCTGTTTCTGTCCGTCCACTCTTTCCAGGTAGTCTCAGGATAGCCTCATGAAATGTCAACGGTGTGAAAAACCGTCTACCTTCCATATCACTGAAATTATTGGTGAAGAGATCCACGAGTTTCATCTTTGTGAAGATCACGCCAAAGAGTATATGGCAAACGTCCCTCCTTCGGACAATACACCACCCTCTACCCCTGACGATTCGCCTTTTGAATCGTCGGTTCAGATTCAACTCCCACAGTCTCAAGATGAGCTCGAAAAACTCGACCAAGAGACATGCCCAATTTGTGGGATTAGTTTTTACGAATTCCGTCAAAAAGGGCGTTTTGGCTGTCCATACGACTACATTCATTTTCAAAAAGAGCTTGAACCTCTTTTAGCAAATATCCACGGAGTTTTCAAACATACTGGCAAACGTCCCAAAAGAATGGCCCAATCTTCTGGTAAACAGACCGAACTTATCTCTTTACGTCGAGAGATGCAACAAGCGATCGAAAAAGAGCTTTATGAAAAGGCCTCTCAAATTCGTGACCGTATCCGCCAGTTAGAAACTTCTTGAAATAACGTTTTCCTTAGATCGAGTTAAAAGCTACAATTGAATAACACAGATTCGGTATTTTTCCTCTTACACAACGACAGAACGGCTAGTAATTCGTGAACTTTGACGACCTCCTCCGAAACCCAAGCAGTTGGCTACAAGGCACGGGACCAGAAGCAGATGTAGTCATCAGCAGCCGAATTCGTTTAGCACGAAATTTGGCCGACTTTCCGTTTATTCGTCAATGCACCCACACTGACCGAAAAGGGATTGAGTCCCAAATTAAACAACAACTTCTTGACCAACCCTTTTTTGCCGAGAGCACCTTTATTGACGTTTCCGAGCTTTCCAAGCTTGAAAGACAACTTTTGGTCGAGCGGCAACTCATTAGCCAGGAGCTTTCAAAAACAGAGGGTGCCCGTAGCGTTGCCATTGCCAAACAAGAGGCTTTTAGCCTGATGATCAACGAAGAAGATCATTTGCGAATTCAAGTGATGGAAAGTGGTTTTAACCTCAAGGAGACATGGGATCGTATTAACGAGCTCGACGATCATCTTGAAGAAAGGCTCACCTACGCCTTCCACGAAAAGTTCGGGTATCTCACTGCTTGCCCGACGAACGTAGGAACTGGAATGCGGGTGAGTGTTATGCTTCACCTCCCTGCCCTGACCATGACAGATCAAGTCGACAAAGTCTTTCGTTCTTTGCAAGAAATTAACCTCGTTGTAAGAGGGCTTTATGGAGAAGGGTCACAATCGATGGGAGACCTTTTTCAAATTAGTAATCAACTTACCCTCGGAAAGACAGAAGAGGAACTTCTCGCACAAGTCAAAGAGGTCGTTACCGAAATTATCGCCTTTGAACGAAAAGCGCGAGAACATCTCCTCCTTGAAAGAAAACGTGAACTCTCCGATCGGGCCAGCCGGGCGATCGGTATACTAAGCAGCGCACACACGATTACCAGTGAAGAGACGATGGACCTTCTGTCGAGTCTGCGTATGGGGATTTACCTCAACCTTGTCACTCAAATGAAAATCCCTGATATCAACCGTATTTTTCTAGAGACTCAACCGGCTCACCTCCAAAAAATCTACGGCGGCGAACTCGACACCTACGACCGTAATACCGAGCGGGCACAATATTTACAACGGTATCTTCATAAGATTAGCCGTTCTTCTGATTCGAGCCAAAACTAACACTCGCTACGAGTTCACTTTCGAGGTCATCTTCTTACGAATATCTTCGACGATCGCTTCAGGGACAAATTTGGCCAACGATTCTTCATTTGCCAGAAGAGCGATTTGCTTGAGCAAAGAGCTGGAAACATGTGAGTACTCTTCATGGGCCATAAGAAAGACTGTTTCAATTTCGCTGTCGAGCTGCCGGTTGGCCATCATCATTGTAAACTCGGCGGCAATATCAGTTAAGGGGCGAACTCCTCGGACCATCACTTGGGCTCCTTGCTGACGAACAAAGTGGACGGCCAACCCAGAAAACATTTTGACCGAAACATTAGAAAATGGTTCGGTGACCCTTTCGATTAATTCGACCCGCTCGGTCGGGGTGAAAAGTGCCTTCTTGGTAACGTTGGTGCCTACCCCGATCACCAGACGGTCGACGAGCCTGGCAGCACGCTCAATGACGTTCAAGTGCCCCAAAGTGATCGGATCAAACGAGCCAGTATAGACTGCTGTACGTTGAGGTTTGCCACTATTTTCCGTCATTTGGTTTTGCCTTCAAGCGTTTACCGAGAGAACCTTGGGCCACAATAAGCCTGTTTGGGAAAGGCCTTTATTTTAATGGAGCCACCCAAAAACAGAACATTTGTTTTGCGAAAAGGGGAGCAAATGAATACCTTAGCGAAAAACTCTTGGGGAAAATGCCCTTTTTTTGCCTCCTTTTGATGAACATAATTGAAATACAAAGAAAATTCGGAATAATAGGAACTTTCTGCGGAACTTTGTTCAGAGTCTTTAGAGGTTCTGTATGAAAGCATTCGTCCTGCGGACCTTAATTTTAGGCACGCATTGTGGTTAAATACGGTGAGTCGTTGTGATTAACAGGTTCTTCTCCTTTTCATGGTGATATGTCGGAAAAAGAGGCCCCCTCAATGAGTCAGCAGCGACATATTAAAATCACAGTGTGCAATAGACGACGTGCAATGGGCACCCCATTAAGCCGTGTGCAGCTAAACGGTATGCAGCGGAAGACCTCATTTTCACGATTGAGCCCTGATTTCGGTCTTTGGACTTTATATTTGACCTTCCACGGAATTCTCAAAAGGTCGATAAAAACGGGTGACTTTGAGAATCGTTGAACTATACTCAATAACTCAGGGCTTTTACGAACAGATATAACCAAATTCATAAACGAACAACGGGCGCAGACTATATAATCTCGCCCTTGAGAACCTAGTCAGACAACTTCGAGGAAATACTTGATGCCCAAAATTTTCTGTATTCTTGGCCTAGCTGTCGCCGGACTTATTGGCACGATTAGTATCTTGGATTTCATTCCTGGCATTGCACCTTTTGGTGGTGCAAGCCTCCTTATGGATATTACAGGTATCCTTGGCTCTGGCGCACTTGCCTATCTTAGCTGGAGTACCCTCCGCTCGTTAAAATAGCCCTTCACCAAATAGTCCGCTAAGTATTACAGAATACTGTTAGGTATATGGGAAACCCTTTAAAACGACCTATCCTGTAAAAGCTGGAACACCAAACAAAGAATAAAATAAAAAAAGAGTCGATCCTGGTACAGGATCGACTCTTTTTTTATTCTCTTCCTTTACAACCTTATTTACACTAATTTTCTTTGCACTTTAGATTCGCGGGGAACACTCCTCGTGCAAAAATTCTCCACCTATGCAACACGGCATGACAAACATCGATTCTCTAAAAGATAGACGCCCCTTACCCTTTTTCACCCGGATCATATACATTATCGAAGGGATTTTCTCCTTTGGGCATCCATTTGCACATACTAATTCCAACAAAATAAAGGCCCGTTAGCGGCGCCGCCATGAGCAACATGCTTTGTGGGTCAGCCGGTGTTAGTAACATCGAAATGACAAAAATCACCAAGAGAGCAACTCGCCACTTATTCAAATACATTTCAACGGTAAAAATTTGAATTCTCTCCAGAAAAAGCATCACTAAAGGTAGCTGGAAACTAATACCAAATCCAAGTGGTAACATTAACATAAAACCGATCCATTCGCTAATTCGAGGGTCGGGATCGATATTCATCCAGGAGTTAAAACTAAACAAAAAGTTCAACACGTAATGAAAGACGAAAAAGTAGGCAACGGCAATCCCAAGGAAAAAGAGGCCGACACTAATAGGGACATATAAGTAAATATATTTTCGCTCGTGCGCGTAGAGGCCCGAGGCAACAAACGTCCAGATCCGCCAGAAAATCCATGGACACCCAATAACCATACCGGCAACAAAACCGGCTTTAACCCAGATCATAAATGCCTCTTGGGCACTTAATGTCTGAAGCCGTATTTTGAGAGGTTTCCAGATCGTTAGTTCCAACATCTCGGCGTTCATCGGCTTGAGAAATTCAGAGTAATTCTCGCTCAAAACGACCGAATTCAAATAGAGCTTATCTCTCGAACTCTCCTTCCTTTCTGTACTTTCTTGAACTTTGGCACGTAGTTCATCCAAATCTGGCATGTTCTTGAGTACTGCGGCCAAGCACTCTGCTTCCAGGAGATTTTGCTCTTTGGCCAAATGGTTTAGTATCAATACGACTCGCCTTCGTGTCGACTCGGCAAGATCCTCTCCTTCGTCGGCAACCACCCCCTCTGTTAATGAGATTGGTAGCTTTCGGACCAATTCTTCTTCGATAAGCAACGCTGTAAGCAGACTCTCTTCCTGTCCTTCTTTTAGGGATCCACTGTGGAAATATCCCTGATCTTCACGACCTAGACCACTTCCTGAAAAACGGCGAGAACTCTCAAGCTGATTCAAAACATGGTCCGACTCAATCCAGACTTTTTCAGGCAACATATCACGTTGTGCAAGAACCTTCATTGCCTGGGAACGTTCCCCTAACGAGAGCCCCTCCGGCAATTGCTTTTCAGCCCGTTCCAGATAGTACTCTTCAAGAGCAACCTTAAGAGGAGCCTCAATCCATGCAACGACATAATTGGCAACACTAAGACCAATAAGACACGAAATGACAAGACCGACAACACCTTGAAACAAAACCCTGCGAAGCTCCTCCAAATGGTCGCCAAACGACATTTGAGTTTCTCCAAACAGATCATCTTGAGCTTGCATCACTGATTTATTTATGGTCTGATTATTTCAAGGATAAATTTGTAAACGAATTCGGCCTACCTACAAATAAAAATGTGGTAAGTCCCTCGCCTATTCTAGCACAAATTTTTTTCATTACAGACCTTCCCCTGTGAACTTCCTTAAAAAGCTGCTGCGAAAACGACTTTTCCATAAGAAATATTATGCAATCCCCTCTCCATTTTACCCCACTCTTTCAGGACTACCTCTGGGGCGGCAAACGCCTTTATGAACAACTCTCCAAGGAGGTTCCACCACCCCACCAAGCTGCCGAAAGTTGGGAAATCGTCGATCATGCTCAAGGGCAAAGTATCGTTACGACTGGCGAATTTACCGGTCAAACTCTCTCAGAACTCGTTCAGAAGTATCCTGCGCAGCTTTTTGGAAAAGGGAAAAACTTCGCTTCATTTCCTCTTCTCTTTAAAATTCTCGACGCCCAAAAGGCACTCTCACTACAAGTTCACCCAAACGATGAACAGGCCAGACGACAATCTCCACCCGATCTGGGGAAGACCGAGGCATGGTATGTCCTTGATGCAAAGCCTGACAGCAAAATTTATGCCGGTCTCAAAGAGGGGGCGACACCTCAGTCGATTCGAAAAGCAATCGACCAAGGGGAACTCGAAGAGCACCTTCACCAATTCACACCAAAAATTGGCGACTGTATTTTTATACCGGCAGGGACATGCCACGCTATCGGCGCCGGCCTCCTCATTGCTGAAATACAACAGGCCAGCAACACAACCTTTCGACTCTTTGACTGGAACCGGCGTGGACCCGATGGTAAACCGAGACCTCTTCACATCGACCAAGGGCTTGCTGTCCTCGATTTCCAAAAAGGCCCTGTTAATCCTCAGGTCCCCTTCTTCAAACAAGAAAACCGGCAACGCCTTGTCGAATGTGACAAATTTATCTTTGACCGACTCGATCTTACCGTACCCTATACCTTGGCAAACGACGAAGCGTTTCACCTCCTCTATGTCGCTGAAGGATCACTCGAAATTTCTGACGACCAACGGAAACGTCCTCTCCAAAAAGGCGAAACAGCCCTTCTGCCTGCGAGCCAAACCGATCGGACTCTAACCCCCGTTGGCTCCTCGGCCCTTCTGCTTGATGTTTTCCTCCCCTGAAGGGGCGACCAAAACACAAAAAAGTAAATCGGTCTAGCCAACGATGCCGTTTTTCGTTATTCTCTGGGCCGTTAAAAAAGGCCATTTCCTCGAAGAATGGCTTATAAATTTGATTTAGGGTTTAAAGAGAAACATCGCCCAATGGCCGGTAGCCATAAAAAAAATAGTTCACAGAGCCCCTTTGGCGTTCTCTTCTTTTTTATTCTCCTTCTGGTTTTCCCAGGATGTGCCGGTTGGCAGTACCCTTTTTCACAACCACCAGGGACAATCGAGTACCAACAACAACGGGCAATCATTCACGACATCTACCCAGTTCCGTACGGTCCCGACATGACCGGAACCCGTCCCAAAAGTTTTGAAAAACCACGCCCCGAGCCGATCAATAGTAAGCTAAAGCTAGGGCCGGCTTGGGAAGTCATCCCTGCAAGAACCTAAAAATTAAAAGGCTACAAGCTACCTATAAAGTTCTCGATCGACTCCAAAAACCGCCTTGAAACGAACTTTAATCCCTAACAGCCGATCCCACAACCAAAAGAGCCACCCTTTTTTCGTAGAATTTAGCGGAATATTGTGGGCCTATCAGGTTTGCCCCTAGGTCGTTTCAGAAAATCGGTGGTAAAATGGCCTTTATCTTTTTGATAAGCTCTTTTGAGCCACAGCCGTTTTTTCAATACCTAGCATAAAGCTGGCCTTTTTTCCCTCTTTATTTTGGGCTAAAAAAAGAAAGCTCTCTTTGTGCAAGCCATGTTTTACTCTCGCCCTTTTTGTGAAAGAGAGAGTTGTAAAACCTTTTGGTCACTCTTGTTAAAACCTTACTGCAAGCTAATGTATCGAACGTTATTAAAGTCGAAAATTCATCGTGCAACTGTTACGGGGGCAGAGCTTCATTACGCTGGTAGTGTCGCCGTCGACCTTGATCTCCTTGAGGCCGCCGATATTTTACCGGGTGAACAAGTCGACGTCCTGAACATTACCAACGGCCAACGCCTTACTACCTATGCAATCACAGCAGAACGGGGTTCGGGCGAAATTTGTATTAACGGGGCAGCCGCTCACCTGGTCAATCCAAACGACCTCGTCATTTTAGTTAGCTATGCCCAATACAACGAACTGGAAATCAAGGAACATCAACCAAAACTAGTCGTCGTCGATCGACAAAATAAACAGGTGCCTGCCGATACCAGCACACCTACTGATTCACTTTCCTGCTAGTGGCAAAGCTCTTAAATTTCATGGCAAAACCTCGTCGTACCTCTTCCAAAAAATCGAACAACTCATCGGGTATCACAAAAAAAGGAAGCAAGTCCCTTGGCCGACGAAAGGCCAAAGCTAGCCAAGAGGGTGTTGCTGGTACTCGCCGGAAAAAAGGAGCGTCCCAAAAGGGGATTACCAAGAAACCTTCGCCCCAAAAGTCGCCGAAACGTTCTACCCAAGAAAGACGGCACAATGACTCTGAAAGTCGTCCTGAAAAGAAAGTCCCCCGAAAAAGAGCCTCAATCCGGAAAATCGTTCCTTCAGATCTTACCAGAGAAAAACCAGAGGCCAAACAACGACTGCAAAAAATTCTCGCCGGCGCCGGCGTTGCCAGTCGACGTGAATGTGAACAATACATTATTGAAGGCCGGGTCATGGTCGACGACGAAATTATCAAAGAGTTAGGAGCCAAAGCCGATCCGACAACCCAAAAAATCTATGTCGATGGTGTCCTGCTTCCCTCCAAAAAGACGGTCTATTATCTTCTGAACAAACCATCTGGGGTTTTGTCAACGAACCGTGATCCGGCAGGGCGTCAGCGGACAATCGACCTTGTCCCCGGCGACGAACGTCTCTTTACGGTCGGCCGCCTCGACAAAGATAGCCAAGGCCTCGTCCTTTTAACCAACGACGGCACTCTCGCTCAAAAATTAACCCATCCCAAATATGGTATTGAAAAAATCTATCAAATTGAGGTCGAAGGGATTCCAACGGTAGCGACCCTGAACAAACTTCGTGAAGGGATCCATCTTGCCGAAGGTTTCGTTCAAGCTTCGCACATTCAGTGGAAAAAGAAGCGTGGCAACGACTCGGTTTTGGAAATCACCTTAAGAGAAGGTCGTAACCGTGAAATTCGACGAATGTTTGCTGCCGTTGGCCACAAAATTCGCAAACTGAAAAGAATCGCGATCGGCCCTGTCTCACTCGGAAAAATGCCCCTTGGCGCTTTCCGCCCTTTGACACCCCGCGAACTCAAACAACTCCAAAAACATTAGACAGCTCTTAAAGTGACTTCTCGCTTTTCATGGAACGTATTTTAAGAATAGTTATCGTAAATGACGAATAGCCCTCATGCAAACTATTATGCCGATAATCTCACCCAAGAGAGGGTCTCGCTGGTATCGATCAGAGAAGTCGGTAAAGCGACCTACAATCTACGCTTTTCTTCACCGACCCTTGCAAAGAAACTCACCCCGGGTCAATTTCTCATGGTACGACTTGCCGATCTCAACGACCCTTTGATCGGCCGGGCACTTGCGATTTACAATATTTTACCCTCTCAGGACGGAAATCCTCATGATCTTGAGGTCGTCTTTTTAGTCGAAGGAAAATTTACCTCCCTCGCCCAAACACTCCGCCCCGGTGACCAACTTGAAGTCTGGGGCCCCCTCGGTAATGGATTTCCACCACGCAAAACTGACCACCTTGTTATGGTCGCTGGTGGCGTCGGAATTACCCCCTTCCTCCTCCTTGGGAAGGAGTATCTTGGCCTTCAGTCCTTTGGCCGTCCCGATGCGAGAGCCGATCGGGTAACCCTTTGTTATGGTGCCCGAAGCGCTGAATACCTGAGCTGCCTAGACGACTACGCGGCGGCGGAAATCCCTACCAAACTCAGCACTGACGACGGCAGTCGTGGCCACCATGGCCCTGTAACCGATCTTGTTGCCTCAGTTATTTCAGAAGCAAAGACAAAGGGTGAAACAATTGAAGTCGTCTGCTGTGGCCCCGAGCCGATGATGAAAGCTGTTGCCAAACTTACTGCAAAAGAAGAAGTCTCTTGCCAAGTCTCTTTAGAGACCCCAATGGCCTGTGGAATCGGTATCTGTTTTAGTTGTGTTGCCGAGGTCTATCAAGAAGATGGTCAACCCGATTATAAAAGAACGTGTGTCGAAGGGCCTGTCTTTGATGCCGAGAAAATTTCGTGGTAACAACTGTGGCTTTCCCCACGGTCTTTAAAAGAGTGCTTCCAATATCCCATACCAGGTTCAGCGACCTTTATCAGATTCGACAACTCAATAATGGGCTTGTTGCATAAAAGTGTTGCACGCATCAACTGCCATACTGCGCCGAAAACCAAAGGTTGGAAAACAGAGCACAGAAGAGAGAAGAATAGACAAAACAGCACGTAAAAACGGAGTGTATAAAACCAGCTCGCGAATAAAGACTACAAAAAATACAGCACAAAAAAACCACTCCTAAAAAACAAAAAAACAGAGCCCTCTGTTAGGCTCTGTTTTTTTCTGTATTTGTCCCCTTTTATCGGTGACCGCTGCCAAGATCGATCCGTAAAAGGGCAACTCGTAGAGGCAACGACCAAGCAAGCAACTTAAAACCTTCTCACCCACACTCCTGTGCCCGACGTTCAAAAATACCGAGGGCGTGGCTGATCACCCAAAGGGTGATCAGCAAAATGATCGGTTAGGCTGTTGCAGACGCTTTTGAAGTCGTAATAAGTTTGGAAAGCCTTGATTTATAACGGGCAGCCGTATTTTTGTGGTAAATCTTTTTGGCACCCGCTTTGTCAAGTTTTTGAGCGGCAAGAGCGAACTCTTTTTCAGCGAGCTCGATATCTCCCTCTTTGACGGCTGTGTGAACCTTTTTAATTTGGGTTCGGACACTGTTTTTTACTGACTTGCGATGAATACGCCGAGCTTCATTTTGGCGAAGACGTTTTTTCGCACTTTTTGTGTTTGGCATAGTTAACTAGAATGATTGTAAACTAAAAGTGAATTCTGACCAAAAAAGTCGCCATGAAAAACCAAAGGGTAACGACGACATACGACGATAACGACGATTTGGCCCGATAGGCATACTGCCTACTGTCAACAATTTGAGCCTTTATTTATCGTTCAATCGTCCGATTTTGTCCACCCATGAACTCCCAACTTTCTATGAAAAAGGGTAAGAAATTGGGCAAATCTGTCCCCTTTTTGTCAATTTCTGAAGAAAACAGCCCCCTTTTTCTAGCTCTATCATGCAAGAAACATTTCCCCATAAGAGTGGATCTCCTCAACCAGAATCTCCTACTATTTTGGTAACCCGTCCCGGTGATCAAGGGAGCGAGTTGGCTCAGCTATGCCAACAAAAGGGGTGGGAGGCAGTTCAAACCCCACTTTTAACAATTGAGCCTGCCTATCTAAACACCGAGCCACTTTCTGAGAACCAGCGTCAGAAGATTCTCCAAAGCCAGTGGCTTCTATTTACCAGCCGTCAATCTGCTAAAATTTTTGTTAACCTATTACAAAGAAATGAGTTAGAGCTACAACCTGGCCATAAAATCGGCGCTGTCGGCAACGAAACAGCTGGAGAGCTACGCCGAGGTGGCTGCTTGGTCGACCTTGTTCCCGCTGAAGAAAATGGGGCGCAAAGTGGAGCAGGACTGGCCAAAAAACTTCTTGAAAAACGGGTTCGATCGGCGACATTTTTTTGTGGTGAAACGACCCGGGGGGATCTTGAAAAAGAACTTCTTTCTGCCAATGTCGACCTTTTTAAAATCGTCCTCTATCGTGCATTACCGATTCATACGATACCCTTGCCAGTTCAAGAGTTATGTCAAAATAAATCCAATATTTATCTACCATTAACCAGCCCTAAAATGGCTCAAGTCGGGGCAAAATTGTTTGCGCCATGGATTGCAAACTGGAAGGTCATTACCATTAGTCCCACAACGAGCAAAACCGTTGAAGAGTTGGGCCTTTCCATAGCTGCCGAGGCGAAAAGGCCTTCGAACGAAGGATTGATTGAAGCAATTGATGAGATCTACTTATGAGGGTTCCTACCGTTGATAGATCGGCAGGAATCCATTGTCGAGCTGTAAAATAATCAGATTGCACGAGGTCACATAGACGGCACCGACATTCCCCTGTGGCCATGAGCCATCGGCTGCCTGCTCATCAAGGATTTTTTTACAAATGCGGTCTCGAAAATCGGACCATTCCTCTCCACCCTGACGGTAGACCACCTGTGCGTAGTAGAGATAACAATAGTGCCAATGGCCATAAGACTCTCCAGTAAGGTCGTAGAGTTTTTCTCGACAGATTTTAAGCATGTCGGGCACATGCTCGCTGTCGTAGGCCCCAGCATTATAGAGAGCGGCTAGGGCAGCGGCAGTAATTGGCAGCCGAGATCCCGAACCACGACTTGTCGAGCTATAGGCGATACCTCCATCAGGGTTTTTACAGAAATAAATATATTCTTTCGCCTTGTCAATGACTTCGTCCGAGACAGGGATACCAGCATTTCGGCACG
The DNA here is from genome assembly GCA_028066335.1 of Pirellulaceae bacterium. GTDB lineage: Bacteria > Planctomycetota > Planctomycetia > Pirellulales > Pirellulaceae > JALCBQ01. Next base: position 1,269 of record JALCBQ010000073.1, on the reverse strand, counting down.
CTCTTAACCCTTGGACCTGGGTAATCGTTGTGGAACCTTCATCAAAATTATTTCCTTCTTTGGCACTAACATACCCCCATCCCCCCGCTTTTGTTTGAGCATCTTTGGTAAATTGGACAGCCTTTGTTAAAACACGAACTAATTCATCTCGGCGGTCGACATCTTCTTCTTCCCCTAAAACTTGCGAAAGAAAGAGCATGGAAAACCCATGACCGTAGGTATACCGATTATCGCGGAGAGGCTCTCCAATAAGGCCATTTTCGCAACACTTTGATAACAGATAATCGACGGTATTGCGAATTTTTTTAGCGTGAGGTCCTTGCATTGTTGTCGAACCAGAACAAATCAGTGCTGTTCCGGCTAGGGCCGAAATTGCCGTTGGATAGGTCGGTTCGGCCCAGTTACCGAGACGTTTCTGCGAACGCGAAAGCCATTGCAACCCTTTTTTAACCGAAGCCTTGACCTTAGCCTGAAGCTCTTTATCCATCGCTTTCCCGGGTGGATTCGACTTTTTTATCGCACGGTCCTGGGCATAAGCTTCTTCTAAGAAGAAGTTATTCTTCAAAGTCGGAGCGGCGCTCGCCCCCAAAGAGGCCCCCCCTGCAATTGCCGTCAAATATTTTAGAGCCGTTCTTCTTGAATCATCCATCGAGCAGGACCTTTAGTCTAAATTCCACTACAAGAGCAAACTGCATCCTCGTGCAAGGCCGAACTTTCGCATGTAAAATAATCTACCGAAGGAAGTCCCCTTGCGACTGCTATTGTAACCAAACTGAGGGAAACTTCCAAATTTTTATTGGCGGTACGCTTCAACAAAAAAAGAACCACCGAGAAAGCAGGGTGGTTCTTTTAAGTAGAACGTTTTAAGTGTTTGTCGAATCCATTCGACTGTTCGCTGACTTTAGAAGGTGAAAACACCGTCAAAGCCAAAGGTAAACTGTTCTTTCGAGTTCCCAAAGTCGTATGGGTTCCCCATACCATCAAACCAATCCCATCGGAGTTCTGGTCGGAGGGTAAAGTTTGCATTGTACTTGTAGTTAAGACCTGTCGTTACGGCATAGTAGCTACCTTCACCGGCACCATTTGCGCCGATACGGGCACCATCGTCGTCACGGAACCATTCAAAACGACCACCGACAGCCCAACAATCGTTAATGTCGTAAACGAGATACTGGTTAATACCGTACCACTCGCTATCAGCGTTAGGCCCACCAAGGCCGTCGTTAATGCCGAGGTCATGTTGGAAGGTGTAATGGAGGTCATCATAAA
>JALCBQ010000072.1 GCA_028066335.1 Pirellulaceae bacterium | reverse complement strand
AACTGCAGGGAATCCTTATTAAACCTGACAATTTTGATCCCAAGAAGAAGTATCAAATGATGGTATACTTCTATGAGCGAAACTCAGATGGTTTGCTCAGATATGTTACCCCCTCGGCAGGCTCGTCAATTAACTACAGCTTCTATGTCAGTCGGGGGTACGTCCTTTTCGTCCCTGATATTCCTTATACGATTGGTCATCCAGGCCAAAGCGCAGAGAACGCTATTCTTCCTGGAATAGCTGCGATCGCTAACAACGGCTTTATCGATCTTGAAAAAATCGGTGTTCAGGGGCATAGTTGGGGTGGTTATCAAATCTCTCACCTTGTGACTCGTACCAATATCTTTGCAGCTGCCGAAGCGGGTGCCCCTGTCAGTAACATGACAAGCGCCTACGGCGGTATTCGATGGTCCTCCGGAATGAGCCGAATGTTCCAATACGAACGAACCCAAAGCCGTATTGGGGGCACACTTTGGAATGCTCAGCAGAAGTACATTGAAAATTCACCTATTTTCAATGTCGACCAAATAACAACACCATTGCTCATTTTGCACAATGACAAAGATGGTGCTGTTCCCTGGTACCAAGGTATCGAGTTATTCGTTGCGATGCGTCGTCTTGGAAAGCCGGCTTGGCTATTTAACTACAACGGTGAAGAACATGGCCTTCGTAAAGACCACAATAAACGAGACTGGACGATTCGAATGCAACAGTTTTTTGACCACTACCTCCAAGAAGCTCCTGCCCCTGTTTGGCTCATAGAAGGAGTCCCTGCTACCAAAAAAGGGATTGACCTCGGTCTTGATCTTTTACCAAATAAAAAATCAGATAAATAGCCCCTCAATCGTAGTGAGGTCATTTGTTGAAGACCAGATCTAGACTGCACTATTTGCTAGAGCTGACGAACCTGTAAACCAAAGCTCGTAAAGAGAAATCTTTACGAGCTTTTTTTCGGGACTCTCATTTTCATTTTATCCCCAATTGCCCGATTCCATTTCACTGATGAATCGGGTAAAAAGAACGAGACGAACTGAGTCCCCCCATCCTTATTGACGGGATAGAAACGATGGAACAGACCTACGGTGACTATCTTCAGGTCGAAAACCTCCTTTGCCTACAACAACTACAGTCGGATCCACCAGAGCACGACGAGATGCTCTTTATCATTATCCACCAGACATACGAATTGTGGTTTAAACAGATATTACATGAACTTGGCAAGGTCCGCCTCGATTTGACTGCAGGGAGAACATGGTCGGCCGACAAGACATTACGACGCACATTAACCATCCTGAAAACTCTTGTAAGTCAGGTCGATATTTTAGAGACCATGACTCCCATGGAATTCAATAGTTTTCGAAAATTTCTTTCAACAGCGAGTGGTTTTCAATCGTGGCAATTTCGTGAACTAGAAATTCTATGTGGTCTTTATTCTGCGCAAGCAATCCATGTCCAAAAGGAAATCCCAAAACAATATGCTCTGTTGCAACGTCGCCAGGAAGAGCCAACCCTATGGTATACCTTTATCGAATATCTTAATAGCCGTGGCTACGGGATCCCTTTACCGATTAAAGAGAACAAACATGGGCTCTTCTATAACCCCTGCCCCCAACGACAACGACAATTAGCAGATATTCTCCCCAATGATCCAGAGGCAAACCTCATTGCCGAGCTTTTTATCGATTTTGATGAAGGGCTACAAGAGTGGCGATATCGTCATGTAAAGATGGTCGAGCGGACGATCGGCACAAAGACCGGTACTGGTGGGTCATCAGGGGCCGAATATTTACGTAAGACCTTAGGTCAAGCGATCTTTCCTGATCTTTGGGCAATGCGTGCGTTATTGTAATTATCTCTCATTCCTTGTAAAAAAAGAGAAAGCAAAAGATCAAGCAATGTCTTCAACTAACCGAATGTCAGACTCTGCCAATCTTGATGAATCCACCGACCAAGAAGATCGTTCTTTTATTGGGCACACACCAAGCCAAATAGATGCTCTTGCAAATCGACTTGCCCCACACTATACCGATTTTCGGATTGCAGATCGGATTTTGTTGACAGGCCACTCACATCAGGCCTGGCCTAATGTAGCTCGCCAAGGAGTTCTCGAGGGATATCATGCCGCTGCCGAACGGGTTGATAAAAAATGGGGCCTCGCTTTTGAAAAGATTGAACACCTTCGTAACTACTTGCGATCTTGGTATAACGACACAAACGGATACTATTGCCCGGGGCCCAATACTCATTCCTTGGTCTGTAGCTGGCTTTCCAGCTTGAATTTGAAAAAAGGGGCCCAAATCGTCACAACAGCCGACGAATTTCATTCGATCTCTCGTCAACTCAAACGTCTCCAGGAGGAGGGTATCGAAGTCGTTTCTGTCCCAGCAGATTCACTCGATACACTCGCAGATCGACTAATTAGTGCCCTTTCCCCGAAAACATCTGCCGTTCTGACTTCTCATGTTTTCTTTAAAACATCTCACATTTTTAAAGAGATCGGTGCCCTCGCCGAGGTGGCGAGTCAACGGGGAATCCCGATGCTTATTGATGACTACCACGGAACGAATATCGTCCCTTTTTCATTAGCCCCAGCACCACTAGCGGAATGTTTTTTGGTAACAGGTGGTTACAAGTACTTGCAATGGGGTGAGGGGAACTGCTTTCTTCGGTTTCCAAAGTCGTGCCGCTTACGTCCACTGATGACAGGATGGTTTGCCTCTTATTCGAGCCTGGCAAATCCACCCGAAAAGATCATCTATGATGAAGGTGACTGGCGTTTTGCCTCAGCGACATTTGATCCAACCTCGGCCTTTCGAGGATCCCATGTTGCCAATTTTTTCACGGAACAACACCTTACCCCTAGCACTCTTCGCCAACAGTCGCTTGGGCAGATTGGTTTTTTACGAAATGCCTTTTTAAATCTCGACTTTCCTAAAGAGACGATCGACCTTGCCCACCCCCTGCCCCCTGAACAAAATGGAGGCTTTTTATCACTGAGGAGTCCTCACGCAGGCCGCCTTGAAGAGATCTTGTTTGAAAAAGGGGTCTTTACCGATAGTCGAGGTGATATTTTACGGTTAGGGCCGGCACCCTATATAGGGACTGGTCAACTCAAACAAGCAATAGAAATTCTAGGCGAGGCCCTCGCCTCAACTGCAAAAAATTTGTAAATTGCCCACATCCTCTTATTTAACTGTCTACTTTACCCACATCCAACGCCATCTCTCTCCAACATTGTATGGCAAAGAGAAGCCACCCACCGATAAGCATCAAGCCACCTATCGGTACAATTGCCCCTAGTATCTTTATTCCCGTTAAAACGAGGAGATAAAGTAGCCCGGAAAAGATAAGAGTTCCTCCAAATAAGAGGGCGACGATCCAAAGCCATTTTTTTGTGGCACTTTTTGTCACTGCCATGACCAACCCGACCACGAGAATACCAATCGCGTGGTACATCTGATAGCGAACGGCAACCTCCCAGGTGTCGAGCATTTTTTTGACCTCGACCTTTTCGATCGTCCCTGCCTTTTCCTGCTCTGCAAATGAGGTCTCGAGACCGTGGGCCCCAAACGCACCTGTAATGACGGCACAAGCTGCCAGAATTGCCCCGAGAGCAATAATTTTATTCGGTTCCATGAGTTAAAAGCCCTCTCATTAAACCAGAAGAATCGGGTTCACGAAGGTTAACGAGTAAAATTGTCGATTGGTATGAGCCTTCTAGTTTACCGAAAATAATAACTTTCCTTAACCTAGGGCAATGTATTATTCGACAAAAAAACACCGCTGAATGTCCCAGTCACATTCAACGGTGTTCCGATTCTATGCGAGAGTTCTCTTTAAGAAACCATCGCGAACCGACAAGAACCTAGAAGTTAGTTAAGTAATCCTAAGCGTTCTTCTTCTTCCTCCTGGATAATAATCCGAGGTGTGACCATAAGCATGAGGCTTTGTGTCGTACGTCCAATACCGACATTTTTAAAGAGTCGGTTAATATAAGGGAGCTTCGAGAGCATCGGGACACCCCGCTCGTTACGCCCTTCACTAAGACGTTTGATACCACCCAACAGAATCGTACCACCATCAGGAACACTGACCGTCGTTTGGACCGAAGTCGAAGCGAACGAGGGGAGTTGAACTGTAACAGCGTTCGAGGAGGTTGTTGCTCCATTTTGGATGAGGCTGTCGCTGTTGGTTGGGTTGACAACACTTGTTCCCGTGTCAGTCGTTGTCGTTCCGCTAAAGGTAAAGGTATTGACCTCACCAATTTGACTAAAGACAGGAACCATGGTCAGGCGAACAAAACGTCGGTCGGCCGAAACAACAGCTTGAACATTAAGTTGGGTTCCTTCACTAAGAACACTAATAACGGGTTGGTGAGCAGCGGCAAAATCACCAACGACAGGAGTTAGGCTCGTCACAAAAGGACGTTGTGTCGTGTCGTTGATTGAGGCCGCCTGACCATTGTACATAGTGACTTTGGGAGCTTGCATGACATTGGTACGTTGATCTCCCTGAGCTGCCTGAAGCAAGAAGAAAACCTCAATATCGCTAAGGATTGCAAAACCAAAGTTAGCGGCTGTCCCTGCGTCAAAACCACCAAATTGTGGAACAGAAGCACCAAAACTGTCATGACTAAAGGCTATGTCAAGGTCGGCAGTCGGTTGACCATCTGCACCGAGACCGAACGTAATACTTGGCCCTGAGTCATCTTCTGGAGTCGCTGTCACGTTGTCGTCGATTTCGAGATCGAAATCGATACCCATTCGTTCAAAGAAGTTATCATTAAGGGTAATGAACCTTACCTCGACAGTAACCTGAAGGTCTTGTAGTCGTCGTAACTGTTCAAGAAGTTGTGCAATTTGGCGGTGAGTCTCTTCGTCAGTATTAATAACGAGTGATAAAGTCGACTGTTGTTGGTTGATCGTCGAACCAAGACCATCGCCACCAAGACCACCACCGTCGCCAACGGTATCGTCCCAGACGTCAGGATTAACCGTGTTTTGAATCATCTGGATGAGTTCGTCAAATTGGGCGAAATTACCGTTTTGGCCACCACCATTCTGGCCGCCGCCAAATCCGCCACCAAGGCCGCCGCCCCGGTTTCCACCACCTCCACCAAACCCACCAGCTTGGCCGCCACGTCCACCTTGCACTTGGGCAAGAAGGCCAGCAGGGGTCGTCGAAGGATTCGAGACGATTGAGACAGGGCTAATAAGGCTATTTTCAGCAAAACGGGAGCTTTCAGAGATATGGCCTTGGTTAATAATGTCATAACCCTGACGCATAGCCGCAGGGAGGCCCATCTCATCATTGTCCACAAAACTAGGAATTGGAATAACCAGGTCACCGACTGGGTAAACTATTGTGTAGTTGTTACCACGTCCGTTATTATTGCTGGTAATTTTTAGAACTTCATTATCAATAACATAGCTAAGTCCGAGTGGTTCTAAAATTAAGTTAAGTCCACTACGGAGCATAATCGGACGAGCAAGAGAAAGAGTGACCGGCGTATCTGTGGTAATACCTTCTGCAGCTAGACCTTCTGGATCAATATAGATATTAATATTGGCAAGCTCTCCGACTTTTTTCAACGCTCCGCCAAGTGGCTCTTTCTGAAAATTGAATTTGTAGGTTGCATCGAGTAATCGCCTGATCTCCTTACCTGCAGGGCTTAGATGTTTATTCTCCTCAGCAAACCGACTTTTACGTGCCTCTGTTAAGTCTCGCCAATGCCACTCATCAGTAAACCGGATTGGGTTTGAATCATCGAAAGGGATTGCAGAGGCATCAACTGAATGAAAAGCACCTGTAACACCTCTTTGAGATTCTTCTTGGATCCTTTTACTTGTCGCAATATTTTGGGCTAGTAGGCCTTTGGCGTACATGTTCACGACGACCGGATTGTGTGGATCGAGCTCACGTGCTTTTTCTGCCATCATGTTCGCTTCTGCATAACGACCCTCACTTTGTAAGCGGTTATAGTTATCAACATAATCAGCGAGTCGCTGTTGTATCCTAAGCTTATTCTTTTGTTCACGTTCACGATCTTCGAGAACCATTTGATTCTCCTCATCTTGAATAATCGCAGCACGATTTCTTTGAATATAGAGATCAAGATTCTTCATGTTTCGATCGACGATCGCAACCAGGCTTCCCTTGACATTAGCAGGAAGTTCGGTCGCTTCGACGTTTGCTCGAAGAGCTTCAAGTCGCGAATAAGCGCCTCGCGGATCTGTTTGGGCTTGCTCATCTGCTGCAGCTTGTTCGACCATGATTTGACGATGAACTTTGTCAGCAAGTGCCTTTTTGTCATCGGTCATTTGACTAAGATTGGTTGTAGCCTGATTCTGCCAGTTACTTGTACCATTAGCCGAAGCAGCAACAACGTTCTGATGGCCTTGTTGACCAAAGTGAATCCCTTGGGCGACGTTCCCTTGCTGGTTTTGGAATCGAGCAGCCTGACGTACAGCCGGCAAGCGACTTTTGGCATTGTCAATTTCCATCTTCAGGGCCCAAGGTTGTAATTCACCCGGACCAAAGGCGTTGTTCGGTAAATTCATCTGAGTAACCATCGCCAGGTTTTGCTCAGCGGCGACCAGGTCGCCTCGATCAAGGGCTGCCTTACCAGCAGCGAGCATCGCTAGAGCCTGTTGCTTTTGGCTTGAGTTACTAACAGGTGCCACGGGTGGCAACCGTTTAGCCATAGCAGGTTGTGTGCCTCTGAGAGCATTCAACTCGTTTCTTGCTTTGTCGGCAGTATACTCAAAAGCTAGCGTCAATGGGTCGTACTGGACACGAAGATTTTCGGCCTGTACGATCAAGCCCTCTGCTTTTTCTAGATTTCCCACCTGCATCGCCTGCTTTGCCTGCGATAGCAAAGTGGTCGCCTGCTGTTTTGGTGATTGTGCTGAAACTGTTGTGACTGAAAACATCATGGCAATGGCCACTGTTGCTACTGCCACTCTTTTTAAACCAATCTTTGCCGTTGCTCTCACAAGACTCTCCCTGTTTGACGTCGTTTTCGAGTGCATGGAACCGACTTCCCTATCGTGTTGATGCGTTAAGCAAATAATAAAGCAAATGGACTTCGTACCTAATGCTCGCGCAATGGGCCAATGGGCCTACGCAAGGCGAGGTTTGTATTTACAGATCTGTTATCGTCGGGTCAATAGTAATTTCCTTACAGGCAATACAATCGAAAAAGTTTTACATCGCTAGAATCCATAAATAAAAATCCCATAAACCCTTTTAATAAAAAGGCTTAGCGTTTCTGGAAAAAAATTTTACTTTTTTAAAAAACCGATAACCAATACAAAAACAATGTTCTTCCCACTTTCCGCATTTGCCCCATTTTAAGCATTTGGCAACCTCTCTCTTCTAGGAAAAACCGCTCATAATTTCTTGCAGACCAAATAACCTCATAGCTTTTTGTCTTTAAACAGGAAAAATTCGAGTTAGAATAAATGGCCTTTGGAAATACATACATCTTTTTTCCCACCTAAAAAATTTAAATCGCTATGAGCAACCACTGGTTTAACCGTTGGAGCAGAAAACTCCATCGATGGGGCGCAATTATAACTCTCGCCCCGATGCTTCTTGTCATTCTTACAGGAATTCTTCTCCAGGTTAAAAAGGAGGTTCCTTGGGTTCAGCCACCAACCAAGAAGGGCTCTATAAAAAACGAGCTTGCTTTAACATTTGACGAGCTCGTTGAAATTGCCAAAAAGGAGGAGGAACTACAAATTGAAAGTCTTGCCGATATAGACCGATTTGATGTCCGCCCCAAAAAAGGACTTGCTAAAATCAAAGCGAATAACAATTGGGAGCTCCAGCTAGATGCAAATACTGGTGAAGTTCTTCACAAACAGTACCGAAACAGTGACTGGATCGAAGCACTTCACGATGGCTCATGGTTTAGCGATTTTGCTAAACTCTACATTTTCCTACCTAACGGTCTCATACTGCTTGGCCTGTGGTTTACCGGGGCCTATCTCTGGATACTGCCGATCTGGAAAAAACGAGCGAACCGACTAAAACGTGAAGCAGCTAAAAAAGAAAAAACCGCTCCTTAAATTCTCTATTGGAATATCCACCTAAACGACAAAATTACAACTCGGTTTAAAATCACCCGATTTAGAGACCGTAAGAATCGCAACAAGGTCGCCTTTGGCCGAGAAGGCGGCCAGTGCTATGTTTTTAAGCTCTTCGACCGATAACCTTTTCTCACCACACCCCGAACCGACAGAAACCCCTAACTCTTCACGCGAAAATAGCTGACCATGTTCAAGTTTTTTCAGTTGCCTATCCGAAAGATCGACTCGAGGTAGCTGACTGACCCCTTCGGACATCGGGCCTATCTTTTTCGACAGATCATTGAGTGTGGTAACCTCTTCTAGTGAAACAGAGTTTTCGACTGTAAAGTCTCCGATCGCTGTTCGCTCTAATGCCGACATCGCTGCGGCTGTCCCTAACCTTTTCCCAATATCACGACCTAAGGATCGGATATAGGTCCCTGATCCACATTGAATTTTGAGGGTAAAATTTGGATAAGTATAGTCGAGCAATTCGAGCGAATCGATTCGAATGTTCCGTGGTGCAAGCTCGACCTTCTTTCCTTGGCGAGCGAGTTCGTACGCTTTCTTTCCCTTGATTTTTAACGCAGAATAAATGGGGGGTTGTTGGAGTATTTCACCGACAAAGGTCGGTAGTACAGATCGCAAATTAGCCTCACTTGGAACGGGAGGGTCTTCCAACATTGTCAATTTACCCGTTGTGTCTTCGGTATCACTCTCTATGCCAAGCTGGAAGGTCCCGACATAAGTTTTGGCCATTTGTTGTATATAAGAGATCAACCGAGTCCCCTTACCAAGACAGACGACCAAAACACCCTGCGCCAAAGGGTCTAATGTTCCTGCATGGCCACATTTTGCCGGTTTAACAAGACGTTGGACTCGATTCACCACGTCACGGGAGGTAAGACCCTGGGGCTTGTAAAGGGATAGTAGGCCGTCCATTAAGGTCCTGTTCAAGAAAAAAGTGCAGATGATATCGTTAAAGGTTAGAGAGTAAACTAACTAAAACCAATAACCGGAAAACTGTAAAGATCGGCAATTTGTTGAGGCGACTTTTCTCTGATCGACCGAAACCGCTCGGATAAGTCATCAACATTCTCAACACCGAGGCTCGCCAACCGCACAAACTTATTCTCAAGAAGATCATCTAAATCGGCGCTCTCATTACGGGCATGACCAGGAGGATACATAACAAGACCACTCGAAAATTTTCCTCGGGTGCAGTGGTTCAATTCTAGGAGAGTTGGAATCCCCTTAGGGTACTTCTCGTCAAATTCTTTTCCACCATGGCGAAAGGTGATTTTCTCTATCCACTCTCGTGTTACAGAATTAACAAGGGCTTCGTCGCTGTAATCGTCCGGTGAAAGAAAAAGCTCTTTCCAGCCCGTTTGTTTTGTAGCAAAAGCCTTACGCAAGAGGGTCGCAATAATATAAACCATCGAATGGTCGGCGCTCTGGCGGGTTGTTGGATTCCTTTTGGCTGGGTCGCCGATAATCCCGTAGGCCGGTTCGTAGATTGTTATTTCGACCTTGTCGATCAGCTGACGATCTTCGAGAAGGGTAGGGTTCTTTTGAAGAAGTTCCAAGAGACCTGCAATCGCCCCAGCAGATTGATGTTCATAAAGCCCCAGCTTAAAATGCATGTCCATAATTGCAAAATCATCCCCCTCCGTCGCCAGTTCAAGATCAAAGGGACTTCCTAAGGGAAGCCCTTTTTCGTCGATTTTATCAGTCGGCTCAAAAAGCAAAAAAATCGCCTGAGGATTCCGAAAAATATCTTGGGGGCCAATGAATCCTCGCATGGCACGATGGGTCGCTGTGACGGCCATTTCGGCACTGATTGCCGCAGAAGCTCCTTTGGAATCGGAGAGTTGATGACCGGCACGAATTGCTCGAAAAGGTATATAGTGGGCGACGACCTGGCCAATAGCTGATTCGATCTCGTCGACAGTCGCCTTCATGAGGGCGCCATAGACGGCTGCTGAGGCGATTGCCCCATGAACGACGTGGTCGATTTTATAATCTTTGAGGCCAAATACTTCGGCGAGTCGGCCCCGAATTTCGTCAAGGCATAACATTCCGAGAACGACCTTCTCCCCAGATAATTCTTGCTGTTGCGCAGCGGCCAGAACGACCGGATAAAAGTCGTTATGTCCAAACTCGCCACGCTCATGACCCGTTCTAAGGTTATATCCAAAATTGGTTCCGTTTGAATCGAGCTCTCTCACTGCCGAGCTATTTGCCAAAACGGCTTTCTCCGGTTTAACGGCTTGCGTCGATCCAAAGCAGTAGGCTCCTCTTTTTCCCGTAGCTGCTGGGTATTCGAGTGCCTCCTGGCGTAAAACAACGGGTGCCTGGGCGCCGATTGCAAGCGCGGCAACCCCACAAGCGACACTATCTCGGTGAAAGGCCTCGACACGATCTAAAACGGTCGATGACGGCGGAGAAAATTGATTCGACAGAAAATCGATTGCGTATTGGGCAATTAGGCGGACCTGATTCTCGGTTCTGGCCAGTTTTCGGTAGGTGTTTTGCATTCGAGTCTTCTAAAAAAAGTTCCTTTAGAAAAAGGGGGCAACAAAGTGTCGACCTCTAGGCCCGTAGTTTATAGATGGTATGATAAGCTCTCTTGCCTATCAATGGTACCACCCTCCTCTTTTCGCCACTTTTTTTGCAAAACTCGCTCGACTGGAATCACAACTCTTAACAACGAAAAAGGTCGAATTCATGTCCTCTTTTCCGACAACTCGCCTACGACGTTTACGCTACAACAGTGGCATGCGCCGACTTTTACAAAAGACTCACCTCCGCCCCGATCACCTTATTTTGCCACTTTTTGTACGAAGCGGTAAAAATATTCGCCAGCCGATCCCTTCAATGCCGGGGCAGTATCAGCTCTCACTCGATGAACTTGCCAAAGAAATTCAACAGATCAAAACGTATGGCCTCGGTGGCGTTATCCTCTTTGGTATTCCCGAGGAAAAAGATGAGCTTGGAAGCGATTCCTACAGTGACGATGGAATCATTCAACGGGCAATCGCTACGGTTAAGGAGGCTGATCCTGATATGTTTGTCTGCACCGATGTTTGTCTTTGTGAGTATACCGACCATGGTCATTGTGGTTTTCTTCATGAGAAAAACGGCCGCTACGAGGTCGATAACGATAGAACACTCGTTTTATTGCAGAAGCAGGTTCTCAGCCACGCTCGTGCAGGTGTTGACCTTCTTGCACCGAGTGGGATGATGGACGGAATGATCGGCGCTATTCGGTCTGAGCTCGATAAAAATAACTTTTCACAACTTCCTGTCATGAGCTACGCCGTTAAGTATCATAGCGCCTTTTATGGCCCCTTTCGTCAAGCTGCAGAGAGTGCCCCGCAACAAGGCGACCGATGTAGTTATCAAATGGATTATACGACGGCACCAGAATTGGCTCTACGTGAAGTCGAACTCGACCTTGCCGAAGGAGCTGACCTTATAATGATCAAACCGGCGATGGCCTACCTTGATATTATCTCACTCGTTAAACAAAAATTTCCATCGGTCCCACTCGCCGCCTACAACGTCTCTGGTGAATATAGCCTGATCCAGGCAGCCGCTGCCAACGGGTGGGTCGACCAGAAGCAGCTTGTCTTTGAATCTCTCACAGCGATTCACCGTGCCGGTGCCGAGATTATCTTGACCTATTGGGCCAAAGAGGTCGCCCATTGGCTCGATCACTAAACCTCAAATGTCCTCAGACAAGAAACTGAAACACTTCTCTTTTTCGAGAGACCTACCATGCCTTACCATTTTGAAAAAAGCAAAGAAGAATTTAGCCGTGCGCAACAAGTTATCCCTGGTGGAGTCAACAGCCCCGCTCGTGCGTTTGGCAGTGTCGGGGGTGAGCCGATTCTTATCGATCGAGCAGAAGGGGCCTACCTCTTTGATATTCAGGGACAAAAGTATATCGACTATGTCGGCTCATGGGGACCGATGATTTTAGGGCATTGTCATCCAGCCGTTACCGAGGCACTGCACAAAGTGATCGATAAAGGGACGAGTTATGGTGCTCCGACGATCGCTGAGACTGAACTTGCCGAGAAAATCACTCACATGGTCCCTTCGATTGAGAAAGTCCGTCTTGTCAACAGTGGAACGGAAGCAACGATGTCGGCTCTACGCCTTGCTCGGGGGTACACGGCACGGGAAAAGGTCATCAAGTTTATTGGAAACTACCACGGCCATGTCGATAGTCTTCTTGTCGCCGCAGGTAGCGCCGCTGCTACCCTTGGGGTTCCTGATTCACCAGGGGTCACCCAAGGTACCGCCCAAGATACGATCCTTCTCCCCTATAATTCGTCCGAGGCGGTCGAGCAAGCCTTTTCCAAACATGGCTCGGAAATTGCCGCAGTTATTTTTGAACCAGTCGCTGGAAATATGGGATGTGTGCCTCCAACCCAACCTTTTCTAAATGCCTTAAAAAAAGAGACCTACAAACATGAGGCTCTTTTAATCTGTGACGAGGTGATGACCGGTTTTCGTGTCGCTACAGGTGGCGCTCAACAAATTTATAACCTTACCCCCGACCTAACGACCCTTGGAAAAATTGTCGGTGGTGGTCTTCCTGTCGGTGCCTATGGTGGCCGTGCCGAAGTTATGGACCATGTCCTGCCTGTGGGAAAAGTTTTTCAAGCGGGTACACTCAGTGGCAACCCACTAGCGACGGCGGCCGGGCTAGCGACCCTTTCTCAGCTTGAAACAAACCCACCCTACCAACAATTAGAAGAGGCGGCCAACTACCTGCGAGAGGGCCTTCTTGAACGAGCGAAAAAGGAGGGGGTTGAGTGTACTGTCGGTCAGGCCGGTCCAATGTTGACCCTTTTCTTCGGTGCTACTCCAGTTCAAAACTGGGAGGATGCCGCAAAATGTAACACTCGTGAGTACGGAAAATTTTTCTGGAAAATGGCCGAGCGTGGTGTTTACCTTCCATGTAGTCAGTACGAAGTATGGTTCCTTTCGCAAGCCCATACCGACGACGATCTGGCGGCAACTCTTGAAGCGGCAGGCGAAGCTTTTGCCCAGATGAAAAAATAAGAGAAGAGAATTGGCAAGGCCCTGTTTTTGGACGAGTCGATCGATTTGCACTCGGCATCTCTCAGTAGAGTTCTGTTATTGCCTAAACTGGGTAGCCTTTTTATATCTCGCACGTCCCCTTTTTCGTGGTCATGCCGCCGAAAGTCTAAACTGGTTACAAGGTGATAACCAAGCCAAAAAAGCACTCCACAAACTTCACTAGGAATTGCTTATGATTTGGCTGTTTTGTCCCTTTTTTTCGAATTATTTGGTAATAATTGGCAAAAATGTCGGTGTTTTTCTGCCCATATTGGCTGACTATTTTTCTCCATAAGAACTACTATTCATCAACAAAACGGAGAATGTAAGGTAACCATATCTAAGTTGCCATCATATTGACAACACATTGGTCGTTTTTTGAAAAACAGCTCTCTAGAAAAAATCTTTATGACGACATCTTTGTTTCTTTCGGTGGCAAATCGTTGCTAAATTGAGACACTTCTGGACCTCGTTAGATAAAGGAGGCCATTGAAAGATCATTTTCCAGTGAGATTTCGTGAAAATCTTCTTCTATACAGATCGGATTTGAGGAAGTATAATCGCCCTTTTCCTATAGAAAGGCTAGGTCGAAAACAGTGTTTTTCTTCTGCTATGATGAGACGTAACCTATTTATCTAAAACAACTTATAGTATCATCCCCATAAATGCCACCCGGGTAAGTTGGGTTTGATCCGTTAAAAGGCAACAGAGAATGGATGTGGCAAGTCAACGTATTTTGGTACTGGATTTTGGCTCTCAGTATGCCCAGTTGATTGCTCGTCGAGTTCGAGAACAAAGTGTCTATTGCGAGATTGTTCGGCATGATATTTCTATCGAAAATATTCAAAAGCATAACCCGAGCGGGTTGATTCTTTCTGGTGGTCCGAGCAGCGTAAGTGACTTTCAGGCACCGACTTGCGACAAAAGACTTTTTGACCTTGGGTTACCAGTATTGGGTATTTGTTATGGTATGCAGCTCGGCTGTGAACTTCTTGGTGGTAAAGTTTCGAGTGCCCCCTCTCGGGAATATGGTCGTGCCGAAGTTACCGTAATCGAAGATAAAGGCCTTTTTAAGGGGGTTTCTTCCAAAACTGAAGTTTGGATGAGCCATGGCGACCAAGTTTTGAGTGTCGGCGAACATTTTAAACCTATTGCTAAAACAGCGACTTGCCCAATCGCTGCAGTAAAACATAGGTCAATACCCTTTTGGGGGGTGCAGTTCCACCCAGAGGTAACACATTCTCAAGAAGGTAAAACTCTCTTAAGAAACTTTTTAACCGAAATCTGTGGCTGCCAGGGGACATGGCAGCTCGATGATTTTGCCGAGAATGAAATTCAAAAAATCCGTGAAAAAGTCGGCGATTCCAGGGTTATTTGCGGCCTGTCAGGTGGTGTCGATTCGGCTGTTGTCGCTGCACTTT
>JALCBQ010000071.1 GCA_028066335.1 Pirellulaceae bacterium | reverse complement strand
GTAGTAGTGCCGATGCAATCCTTGATGCAAAACTCGGCATGAAAGTCGCAGACCTTCAACTTTCGGTACGGGCCCAAAACTGCCTCGACGCTGAAGAAATCCTCCTCGTACGAGATCTTGTCCGTCTCACCGAAGACCAACTTCTGGAGGTAAGAAATTTTGGTGAAACCACTCTTGTTGAAGTCCGCGAAAAATTGACCGAGCTTGGCCTTCATCTCGGGATGAGGGTGCCAACCCCCGCAACGAACTAGGCTGCAAGACAACAACATTGCTCAATATATCATTGCCTATATCCATTGTCTGAATGTCTCGTTGCTTCAACCGTAAATTTGATTTTATAAAAGACAACCGTTTCGTAAACAAGTAAAGCAGAACCATGCGTCATAGAAAATTAGGCCGAACTCTCGGCAGGACCTCCAGTCACCGACGAGCATTGCTCCGAAACCTTGCCAGCAGCCTCTTCCTCACTGAGCGTGGTGAAGATGATCTCATTGACAACGCTCCAAAGGTCAAGGGACGTATTATTACAACCCTTCCCAAGGCTAAAGAGGTTCGTTATCTCGTCGAAAAATGTATTACCCTAGCACGGCGCGCTCATCAACACCTTGATGCAGCCAAAGAGCTGGAAATCGATGCCGAACGCAATACCCCTGAGTGGGAAGCATGGCGCAACAGCGAAAAGTGGCAACAATGGAATCATGCGATTTCTCCTGCTGTCAACGCACGACGCCGTTGTATTCAGCTCCTCGGAAACAAAGAGGCTGTCTCGATACTCTTCGATACGGTTGCTCCACGTTTCCTCGACCGAGATGGTGGTTATACCCGTGTTCTCAAACTTGCCAAACCACGTCTCGGTGACGCCGGAATCCGAGCAATCTTGGAGTTTGTTGGGCAAAACGATCGTGTCTCTCAAAAATCAGAGAAACCTGCCTTTGAAGAGCCTTCCGAAGAATCTGCTTCAGAAGAAAGTGTCGAAGCAGAGACCGCTACCTCGGAGGAGACCGACTCAGCCGACGGCAACACCTCAGCTGATAGCGACTCAAATGACAACAACTCAAATGACAACGCTGAAACGACTGAAAAAGAATAAAAGAGCTGCACGTAAGCTTCTAGAACGACGACAAGTCCCTTCTCTTCCTTTTTTTCTTGGATGAGAAGGGTTTTTTCGTTAAGATAACGTTACGTCAACATTATCTGTCTGTTTGCAGGTCGCCCTCCATTTCCAAAGAGAGATAAGCGACAGTAAGGGTAAATCTGAAGTTGTTGGGATACATGAATTTCAAATAATGGGGCTAAGCCGAAGCTCGAACCCCAAAGAGAAGATGGGCACTTTTTCTGACTAGGGTACCAGACCTCCTTTTGTTCCAATCGCAAGGATGCATCGATGCCACCCAAAAAATCTCTAGAATCAACATTAAGTTCGGTCCCATTCACCTTAAATGGGATCACCTCACAAACACCCTCTCCGGCACATCTCGAAGAGACGGTTCCCTCTTCAGCCAAATTTGATTTTACGGCCCAAATGCGACTGCTATGCAATGATGTGACGACCCGTCTCCCCGAGATGAGGCACATTCAAATGGAAAGGGTCGCCCTTTCGTACACGCAAACCCGTAAAGCAGTCCTCCACGGTGTCCATGCGACGCTAACCCCGTTACGCTTTTTAAACGGAAGTAAAACGACAAAGCGATCTGGTAAAACGTACTATATCCCACCTATCTGTGATGAGCAGGGGCAAGAGTATCTTTATGTTTTGGACTTCTATATGCCCCGTTTTTTAGAAACAAATCTCAAAGAAAAGCTCATTACGGTTTTCCATGAACTATGGCATATTAGCCCTAATTTTGACGGCGACATTCGCCGTTTTCAGGGACGGTGTTATGCGCACTCGGGATCACAAAAAAATTACGACCGACTTATGGAAAAGTTTGTCTGCAAGTGGCTTGCCCGCAAACCACCCGCAGCCCTCTACCATTTTCTTCAGTTTCGTTTTGCGGAACTAAAAAATCGGGTCGGGCGAATCTATGGACTTCGAATTCCCAAGCCGAAGCTCCATCTCCTTGCCTCCTGAAATTTCTCAGGGTAACCTCGACTCAAGTGACCTTGACTCGTTCATGTCAGTTTTCTACGGTGGCGCACAAGGTGGTGCGCCAAAAACAGAAGGGCCAGTCCGGCCGCCTGTCAACATACCTGGCCCCTTTTTAGATTATTGCCAGCCGAGGCGACTTTGGTATATCGACCCTTGCCAGTATTATCTTTGCTTCTCTTTCTGGGAGGCTGTCAACTCCTTGAAAGACCTCTTCCAAACGAAGAGGATATCGCCCAGGTTCTAGCCAACCCCAAGATCAACCCCGACTCAGTCGTTTTAGAGGTCGCTATTGTCCGATTTCGTGAAGACGAGCTCCAAGACGATGTCTGGCTACGGGCAGACGAGCAACTCTCTTCGGTAACGACTCAGCTCGCGTTGCAAAAGAATGGGCTACGCGTGGGAAATTTGGGCAACCGGCTTCCACCTGATTTAGAAGAGCTCATTCATCGTCGTGAGCTTACAAATGACAAAAGCTCCACATCCCAGCAATTTTCAAACCAGGCCAAACAACATGAGGCATTCCACGCCTTAACTCAAAAGTTACAAATGATCAGACGTCTGCAAACGGGTGCCGGCAAACGGAATGAAATCGTTCTGGTCACTTATCCTGGTCTTCGGCAAGTTCAATGGCACCAAGAGGGACAAGAGCAAGAGGCAGATCTCCAGGAAGCAAAATTTGTCCTGAATCTTTACGCCCGCCCACTCGGTGACTCTTCGGTTGAAATAAACCTTGAACCCGAAATTCAACATGGCCCCTTGCGTCAAGCCTACCATGCCGAAGAGGGTGACCTTCGCTATTCGCTCCAACAACAAAAGCAAAAATTTCAACACCTCAATACCAAACATCGCCTGAAACCGGGCCAAACCATCCTTGTCGGCGCAGCCGACCACAGCCGCCACCTCGGCAAAGCGTTCTTTACTTTTGAGCAAGGAGAGGAAACCTACCATACCTTTCTGCTCGTTCGGCTTGCCCTCGTTCAAAGTGACGACCGTTTTCAGGAAAAGTCGGCCATTGACCTCTCCCTCTTTTAAGGTAATTTTGCTCTTTGGGAACCCCTCATTGAGATTTTAGAAGGCTTACCTTTTAAAGCCAGGGTTGCCAAAACGGTCATTTATCCTGATAATTCACTCTTTAGAGCTTTCTCCCTTTTTGCTCTTTCCCAGGAAGAATTTGCCATGGCACTTGTACCACTTCGTATTTTGCTCGACCACGCCGCAGAAAATAACTATGGTGTGGCCGCGTTTAATGTCAATAATATGGAACAAATACAATCAATCATGGAGGCAGCTGACGAGACCGATTCGCCTGTGATTATTCAAGCCTCAAGAGGAGCCAGAACTTATTCGCAAGATAACTATCTACGCCACCTCATGTTGGCCGCTGTCGAGCTCTATCCTCACATTCCAATAACAATGCACCAAGACCATGGAAATGGCCCCGCAACGTGTCAAAGTGCCATTGAGAATGGTTTTACCTCGGTCATGATGGACGGCTCACTCGAAGAAGATGGCAAAACACCAGCCTCTTACGAATACAATGTTGAGGTAACCCGCGCCGTCGTAGAAATGGCCCACCCTAAAGGTGTGAGTGTCGAAGGGGAACTAGGATGCCTTGGCTCTCTCGAATCGGGAGAAGGAGAGGCTGAAGACGGTCACGGTGCCGTTGGAAAACTTTCGCGAGATCAACTGTTGACCGACCCCGATCAGGCGGCCGATTTTGTTGCCAAAACTGGTGTCGATGCGTTGGCGGTCGCTATTGGTACGAGCCATGGCGCTTATAAATTTACCCGAAAGCCCGACGGCGATGTCCTCGATATGAAACGGATCGAAGCGATCCACGCCAAGTTGCCTAATACCCATCTCGTTATGCACGGCAGCTCGTCGGTTCCTCAAGAACTCCAAGATATCATCAACGCCCACGGTGGTGCAATTAAGCAGACGTGGGGAGTCCCTGTCGAAGAAATTCAGCGTGGCATTCGGTCTGGTGTTCGCAAAATCAATGTTGATACCGACAATCGGCTCGCCATTACCGGTGCTATTCGAAAGGTCCTCGTCGAAGATCCAGCCGCTTTCGACCCACGTGCCTATCTCAAGCCGGCTCGCGCCGCAATGAAACAAGTCTGTGTCGATCGGATGGTCGCCTTTGGCCAGGCGGGAAATGCCTCTAAAATGCGCCTTACCGCAGCGAGCTAAATCAAACCTTAACTAGCTCTACTGGCACTACGCCCTTTTGAAACGCCTATTTAAAAACGCAAAAGGAAAGCCCCAGAATAACAACGGGGCTTTCTTTCGTTTGGGCCTGTTTGTTAGGGTTTCTCGTACTATACAGTCCTCTACCGCAGGAAATCAATGACTCTGAATAAGGTCGGTTCCGAGAATATTGACCGTAAAGAAAAAAAGCTCTCCCCCCCAAAAGTCGAAAGCTCATTTTTCATGTCGACATCCGGTAACAATCAAAGCTAAAATAGGCTAGCCAAAGAGATTCTCTTCCTTTTTATTACCACACAGCCAGCTTACCTCTCTTTACTCTTGTGGCTCCTTTGCCGTTTTTTTAAAACCCTTAATAAACAAAAGGCCGCTTTTGAGTCCCCTCCCCTTGAGACCGATGAGCAACCTTCCTCTTTCTCAACGTATCCTTAGCCCAACAGGACAAGGGAGGTTATTGGTTGTAGTCGCTGCCCTCCTATGGTCAACGAGTGGTTTTTTTGCCAAGTCGCCATGGCTTGGCGATTGCTCGGGGGCATTGCTCGCTTTTTGGCGGTCATTCTTTGCTGCTCTCGTTCTTTTGCCTTATGGTCGCCAGCTCTGGTCGGTTCGAAGATCCTTCTGGAGATTGCTGCCGATGGTCTCCTTCTTTGCAGCCATGAGTTACTTTTATCTTGAAGCGATGGAAAATACGACTGCCACAAATGCGATCTATTTACAATCAACGGCACCGATATGGACCCTAGCGATTGGTATCTTTTTCTTTAATGAAAAAACGGTTCCATTCGACTACGTCATGGCGATTTTGATCGTTATTGGAATTAGCCTGATCTTGAGTGGTCAAAGCGATGTTGCTCTTGGCACTAAAACACTCTCCGAGGCGACCTCTTCGAGTTGGGGATTAATTTGCGGACTCGCTGCGGGGGTCTGTTATGCCGGCGTGATCCTCTCATTACGACATCTTCGTGAAGTTCCAACGGGGCCAATGGTTTTAGCCAATACCGCCTTCTCGACAATCGCACTGAGCTGGGTTCTCTGGCAAGGCGAAAAATTGCCGACGACCTTTCAGTTCTTTCTACTCGGTTGTTTTGGTAGTCTACAGCTCTCCCTGCCCTACCTCCTCTTCTCCCAGGGATTGCGCCGAATTTCGGCCCACCAAGCGGCTGGGATCGTCTTGCTCGAACCTCTCCTCGTTCCCGTGTGGGAATGGATCGTCTGGGGGCACCGTAGTGACTACCTTCCACCAAATTCCTGGTCGATTGCAGGGGGAGGTATCATCTTTGCTGGTCTTGTCGTACGACTTCTAAAGAAATAAATTCTATCCAGGCCTCTTTTTTATGCACGCCTCCCAAATCGCCCATTTTATTCGTAAGCAAAAAAAGAGAGTGTGCCCAGAGGCCAGATCCTCTCATAATGGGGAGATAAATTCCCATAAATTGGTTAAAATACCTCCTTTTTTGGCAAGATTCGACCATTTTTTCTAGTTACAAAAGCCTCTTCTGGCTTAGCCAACGGAGGGGAATTTCTGTCTTTTTGTCGCTGATAAATTTTTTCGGGGGGCGAGCTGGCCCCTATAAATTAATAGGCCAAGCAAAGGTAAAGAGGGGCCGTTCCCTCCCCCTTTTCCAACGACAAGAGATTGCTATAACCCCTATTACATATAGTCTATTTTGCGAATCCTCTGGTAGCCATTAGGAGAGTTTTTTTAAAAAAAGAAATTTTTTTGAACGACTTACTTGACAACCAGGGGGGGAAAAAGATAGAGTTTGTGTAGCCTTCGAGAAATGACTATTATCAATGAAATAAGGCCTGATCCATACACCAAAAGTTAGAGTCTCCGGTAGTTCGATAAAAGGGTAGCAGAAATAAGGCGGTGGCCAAAATCGGTCTATAGAAATAGCCTTTTTGCCGGAATAGAGCCTTTATCGGGTAAAAAAATTAACGCCCCCAAGGGCAGCCGACTCCTGATTGTGGGTCTGGGAAAGGTGGCATCCCCTGTGGACTTACCCACCTGGCCTAGGCCCCTTTCTTTTTTTAGAGATCTCTACCTTCTATTTTTTTCGAGCTCTCCTTGCCACCTTCGATGAAAACGATGGTTTTGCCTTCCCTTGGCCACCTCTCTCACTATTAGCTCTCAAAAACCTGCTTGAACTCCCCTCCTCGACGACACACCACTCTTGCCATTTTACGAATTTGCCAAAAAAGTTTGCGGTTTACCGCGAATCGGTGATTCCACCCTTTCCTTTCTCTTGATTTGGCCGTCGTTATTACCTAAGATGGGGGACATCTGTAACAAGAGGCACCCTCCGACTCCACTCACTCCGCTTAGCCTACCCCCCTTCGATTTTGATGAGAACGTTTTATGAAACTCTCGCTGTAAAAGCCAAAAAAGAAAAGTTGGTAGGACTTCCCAAATTTGCCGCCGATTGGCGACTTAAATGGGAAAGCGAACCCCAACTAACGGAACACTTCTTTCGATCCCCTAGAACATTATTCATTGACTAGCAGGTTTGTGGGGCAGATCTGTTAGTCATTTTCTGCAGATCAGACGAGGATGGATACTTTGTCTGATCTGTGGTTTTTACAGTCGTATCTCAAACGTTTCTGGAATTGAGCAGAGTTTTTTCAGTTCTGCTATTTACCCGGCAAGCTTCGGTTTGATCCTTCTTTCGTTATTAAAAACACCTCGTTAGAGCTTTCTTCTTGAGATAATATTTTCAAACTTCAATCCGACTTAAGAGCCCTTTTTCTATGGAGGGGCAAACTTCCTCCAAACCGATATTTTTGCTCAAAAAAAGTTTAGTGAAATCAAAGTTTCTTCTCATTCTTAAGGGGTAAGAGCTGCCGGGTCTCACGAATCTTCGGTATAATGACCGTTTCCTTTTTACCCCTTTTCCCGGCTCTCTGCCAAGGGGCAACTCTGCCCTTTAAAAACGTCGCTAAGTGGTTTTCTACCAAGGAGATAGATAAGCAACCGATGAATCAACAGCCTGCCCCAACCCCCGAAGACTCTGGTGAACCTCTTAGTTCCGATAATGGTGTTTTTCAGGCTCAGGGCAATGCCGAATATCGTCCGGAAGACCTCCTTCACCTCTCCGATCTTGAACATGTCCGAGAGCGTCCTAGTATGTATATCGGCGATACAACAAACCGTGGCCTCCACCACCTTGTTTATGAGGTCGTCGATAACTCGATCGACGAAGCGATGGCCGGTTTTGCCACGACTATTTCGGTGACGATCAATAACGATGGTTCAGTAACGGTCGAAGACGACGGACGTGGAATCCCGGTCGATAAACACACACAACTCAGCGAGGAACTCGATCGAGAAGTCTCGACCCTTGAAGGGGTTATGACCGTTTTAAAATTTGGTGGCAAGTTTGAAAAAGGGGCCTACCAGACATCGGGGGGGCTCCATGGTGTCGGTGTTACCGTCGTTAACTTTTTGTCGGAATGGGCTGAAGTCGAAGTCTGCCGTGACGGCTACATTTATCAACAAGAGTACGAGCGAGGAATCCCACAAGGTCCCGTCTCACGAATGGGAACCTCAACAAAAATTGGTACCAAAACAACCTTTAAGCCAGACTCTCTTATCTTTCAAACGACAAAATATTCATTTGATACATTGTACAAGCGACTTCAAGAACTTGCCTTTTTGAACCGTGGCGCCAAAATTACCCTTGTCGATCAACGAACAGAACAAAAAGAAGAATTCTACTATGAACGTGGTATTATTGAATTTGTAGAACACCTTAACCGTGCCAGTGAAGTCGTTCATTCTCAGCCTGTCTATTTAACAGGTGAATCTGAAGGGGTTGGATACGAAATCGCCCTCCAATATTCGCGGGAGTATACCGAGAACCTTCACTCCTATGTGAACAACATCACCACAACCGAAGGGGGAACTCACGTCAGCGGATTCCGGTCAGCGTTGACTCGATCTCTCAACAGCTACGGGAAGAAGGCGAACCTTTTTAAAGATATCGTCCCTAGTGGCGACGATTTTCGCGAAGGGCTCACCGTTGTTATCTCGATGCGTGTTCCACACCCTCAATTCGAGGGACAGACCAAAACCAAATTAGGCAATGGTGAAGTCGAAGGGATCGTCAATTCGGCCGTCGGTGATTTTTTGAATAAGTTCCTTGAAGAAAATCCTGGTGTTGCCAAGGAGATGGTTAAAAAAGGAATCCTTGCGGCCGAAGCTCGCAGTGCGGCCCGCAAGGCTCGCGAACTTTTACGACAACGCAAAGGGGCTCTTTCTTCTGCCGGTCTACCTGGTAAGCTTCGCGACTGTTCCAGTAAAGAGGTCGAAAAATGTGAACTCTACCTTGTCGAAGGTGACTCGGCAGGGGGCTCTGCCGAAGGAGGCCGTCTTAGAGAATACCAGGCGATCTTGCCACTACGTGGAAAGATCATTAACGCCTACAAGGCTCGTGAAGACAAGGTACTGGCCAATGAAGAAGTCCGCAGTATGATCTACGCAATCGGAGTCGGCATCGGTGAGGAGCTCGACCTTTCCAAACGCCGTTATGACAAAGTGATTATCATGACAGATGCTGATGTCGATGGCTCACACATTCGGACTCTTTTGCTTTGTTTCTTCTATCGTCAGATGTACCACCTTATTGAGGGTGGCCACGTCTACATTGCACAACCACCACTCTTTCGTGTTCGGAAGAAAAAACTTGTCCATTATGTCCAAACCGATGAAGAGATGAAACAGGAGCTTCTTGAAAAAGGGCAAAATGGATGCCAGCTTCATACCAAAGAGTCTGGTGTTCTTGACGAAGAGCAAATGCGCAAGCTCTCTCGAATTTTAGCCGCTATGGAAGAGCCAATGCTTGCCCTCGAACGTCGTGGGATTGGCCTTAAAACCCACGCCGAAAGGATCGATTTTGAAACTGGCCGCCTCCCTGTTTTCCATGTTTTTTGGGGTAGTGAAGAACACTGGTTTATCAATCGAAACAAGCTGGACGAATTCCTTACGGAAAAGAAAAAGTCGCTAGGGCACGAGCTCGCTGTCGATATCGAAACAGAAGAGATTACTCAACCTGAAAATACAAATGAAGGGGAAGCAGCAACATCAGGATCGGCTGGCCAAGACGAAACCTCTCCAGAAGAAAGCCTGCATATTATCGAGCTTCACGAAGTTCGGTCAATCAATGCAGGGCTCAAAGAGCTAGCCCAGTTCGGTTTCAGTGTCGACTCTCTACTACCACAAGAGAGAACCGGCCTCCAGGAACCCCGCTATTTGTTAACAAACGACGAGAGCCAAAGACCCCTTGGGGATCTGCGTGAACTACTGACGAACATCCGAGCAATCGGTGAAAAGGGATTACAGATTACCCGCTTTAAAGGGTTGGGTGAAATGAACGCTGAAGAGCTTCGTGAAACGACACTCGACCCAAACAACCGGACCCTTATTAAGGTCACCATGGAAGATGCCGGCGCAGCCGACGAAATGTTCCGACTTTTACTCGGTGATAAAGTTGAACCACGGCGTGACTTTATTGAAAAACATGCCCTTGAGGTGAAAAATCTCGACGTCTAATAACAGTTTTCGTTTTCCCTATTTCATAAAGATTCCACACACAACACGAAAAAATTGTCATGAGTCGAGAAAACACATCTGACGAGTCGGCCGGAACCCCCGAAAATACTTCACTCGAAAAGGCGACTTTTGGCGCCGGCTGTTTCTGGGGGGTCGAGGAGACCTTCCGCACCCAAGCTGGTGTTAAAAAAACGACTGCGGGCTACATGGGTGGATCGACCGACAATCCTACCTATGAAGAGGTCTGCACTGGCCGCTCGGGTCATGCTGAGGTCGTCCAGGTCGAATTTAATCCTGCCGAGATTCAATACGAAGACTTGCTAAAAACTTTTTGGCAAAACCACAATCCAACCGAACTGAACAGACAAGGCCCCGACGTAGGTACCCAATATCGATCGGCGATCTTTTTTCATTCGGCCGAACAACTTGCCATAGCGATGGAATCCAAAGACAGCCTCGAAGAGATGCAAAAATACCCCTTGCCAATCGTTACCGAGGTAACCGAAGCGGCGACCTTCTATCCAGCCGAAGACTACCATCAGAAGTATCTTTTTAAACGGGGCGCTACCAGCTGCCACGTGCCGAATATCTCTAAAGAATAAACTCTCTTTACCTACAAACCTAATAGCTAATTAGGCTCTTCTCAGCCTCCTCGGCGCATCAACCAGCTTGCGATGGAAAGCATTGCTGTTATCGGGATGAACACAAACATAAGGACGGCCGGATTGGCGACAATGGCTATCCCGTAAGCAACCAGCGTTATCAGCCCCCCGAGGAGCTCCCATTTCCATGCGATGCCCAAGCCTATCATCCACCCCCCCATCACCACAAGCCCAAGATAGTCGTGGGCGGTGAGAGGCGAGGGAGCCTCTTCTCCATCACCGAAAAGATACGCAACGATAAAGAATCCCCAAAAGAGTAAGATCGACGTGCCGAGTATCCTAGCAGCCCATGACGCGACCTTTGCCCCAGTAGGCACAAGGGGAAGCGACGAGCCATTCATAAACAGTTCCTTACAGTTGGGTGTGTGAAAAAAATCGACCGAAAGTTTGTCCCCTCAAAAAACGGGGTGGCTTTTTGATCTCTTGAAAAACCACGATTTAATTACTTCTGGCGAATTAGTTTGAGTGTAAACCCTTGGCCATCGTTCCCCAATACTTCGACAGTCCGTCTATCGTCAGAAGCCCCTCGATAGACAATCCTGTTTGGAAAATCATGTTCCATGTTTTCAAAAGAGTAGATGCCCCCCCCTTCCTCCTCATGTTTTTGAAGGACAAACTCAATCCCCTCTCCATTGTTTTGATCTAAAACAGTCGCTGTGTAAATGACTTCGTCATTTCTCTTGGTAATCGCAAGGTACTCAAAGATTTCTTTCTTCTCACCAACAAGAGAATACGAACTCCCCTGAAGGTCTCCCTGGTCTGTCATGCCCCACTCTTCGTACTCATCTTTTCCTTCGACTTTCCACGTCCCAACCAAAAAGGCTAGTTCTTCTTTAAGGCCCTCTTGAACTTGTGGCTGAATTCGATCACCATCTCCTGGCTTTTGAGGTCGATTTTCTTGTGAACATCCCAATAAACAAAAGACCCCCATAAGTAATACAAAGCAACCTGACTGAAAACAACATAAACGGTTTTTCATCTAGTATCCCCTCACAGATTGATGAAACAAACAACGACTCAATGTAACCGACCTGTCTCAAGAAATAAACCTATTTCTCTGTTGAACTATACATGAATAACACGCTCAACCTAATCCATTTCTAAGAATAATAAAGGATGTAGAAAAAAGGAAAAGATTACTCCCTTTAGCACCTCTAGCCAACGGTTCTTCATCGAATTATATAGGACGGAACACTTCGATTTTTAGACTCCTTTTGTCATTTTCCTGAAGTCTTGTTTGCTGAGAAATATTTCCTGTAGCAAAGGTCCGTTGGGCCGTGAGTCTTTGTGATCTTTAGACTATCCTGTCTCCTTATAAGCTTTTCCCACGTAATAGAGAGAACAAGAACACCACTACTATGTATCGTTCTGGGACTTATCTGTCTTTACAGGTCTTTAGGTATAACCTCTTGATAAATCGATAGGGATAAAGTTCGTAGCGTACGAGCTGACCTCACATAAGTCCCCAACTCATAATTTGCAGGTTGAGCGCGCATAAAAAAAGAGCAAGTGTCCTTTAGGACACTTGCTCTTTTCTGTCTTTTTTCTTACCTATTTTTTTCTCTCGATCTTTTATGAGATCCGTTTTGAGTAACGCACTTTTGATAGACTGGAATCTACCAGAGAATATTAAAAAGATGAGAGAGCTAATTGAATAAAAAATCCGGCGATACCTACTTTCGCACTTTTGGCACTATCATCGGCCTGAAAGGCTTAACTACCGTGTTCGGAAAGGTAACGGGTGTGGCCCTTTCAGTATGGTCACCGGAAAGCCTTTGCCGTGCCTGTCGACATCGACAAAGGATCGTTTGTGGTGTGTCTTTTCGATTGGTTATTTGAAGGATACAGTTTGAAAGATACAGTGAAATGATAAGATTGACATAAAGCAGAGTTATGGAATCCCTCAGTTATGGAATCTCTCATCGTTTCGATAAACCAAAGATTCGCTTGCTGCGACTGTTTTTTAAAACAGCCAAAAGCTTTGAATATTTGTGGTCAAGCATTCGTCCATTAGTACTGGTTAGCTGAACACATTACTGTGCTTACACACCCAGCCTATCAACCTGGTCGTCTTCCAGGGGACTTTCACACCCTAGGGGTGCCACGAAACCTAATCTCGGAGCGGGCTTCACGCTTAGATGCTTTCAGCGTTTATCCTTTCCGTAGTTAGCTACCCAGCCGTGCCGCTAGCGCGACAACTGGTACACCAGAGCTACGTCCAATTAAATCCTCTCGTACTAAAATTGGATCTCCTCAAGTTTCGTACGCCCACGGCAGATAGGGACCGACCTGTCTCACGACGGTCTGAACCCAGCTCACGTACCACTTTCATTGGCGAACAGCCAAACCCTTGGGAGCTTCTTCACCCCCAGGATGTGATGAGCCGACATCGAGGTGCCAAACCGCATCGCCGCTATGGACGCTCGGATGCGATAAGCCTGTTATCCCCGGAGTACCTTTTATCTGATGAGCGATGGCCCTTCCATTCGGAACCACCGGGTCACTAAGTCCTACTTTCGTATCTGCTCGACTGATAAGTCTCGCAGTTAAGCACCCTTCTACCTTTGCGCTCTTTGAGCCTGATTGCCAACCAGGCTGAGGGTACCTTTGAACTCCTCCGTTACTCTTTGGGAGGAGACCGCCCCAGTCAAACTGCCCAACTAACAATGTCCTTCGCCCTGCTTCAAGGGATCGAAGTTAGAACTAAAACATATTCAGGGTGGTATTTCAAGGATGGCTCCTTACCAGCTGGCGCTGGTAGCTCATAGCCTCCCACCTATCCTACACAAAACAAATCTCAGCCCAATATTAGCCTACAGTAAAGGTTCACGGGGTCTTTCCGTCTAACCGTGGGTACGTGGCATCTTCACCACGACTACAATTTCACCGGGTCGGTGGTTGAGACAGTGCTCCAGTCGTTACGCCTTTCATGCAGGTCGGAACTTACCCGACAAGGAACTTCGCTACCTTAGGACCGTCATAGTTACGGCCGCCGTTTACTGGGGCTTAAGTCGCAAGCTTCGCCGAAGCTAACCTGCTCCCTTAACCTACCAGCACCGGGCAGGCGTCAGTCTCTATACATCCACTTACGTGTTAGCAGAGACCTGTGTTTTTGCTAAACAGTCGCTAGAGCCGATTTTCTGTGGCCTCTAAAGGCTATTCACCCTCGGAGGCGCCCCTTATCCCGAAGTTACGGGGCCATTTTGCAGAGTTCCTTAACCACCGTTCTCCCGAGCGCCTTAGACTACTCGTCTCGCCTACCTGTGTCAGTTTTAGTACGGTCGCAGTGCTTCAAAGTTTAGAAGATTTTCTTGGACGTCCTTCCAACGACTTCGCAGAAATTAGCTCGAGTTTAGACCTTGTATTGTGGGGGTGGATTTGCCATCCCCCCTACTCAGTCTACCCTACAGACACTTCTACCCGTCTGATCGCTTTCTGGACGCCGTCCCTCCATCACTCCACACATACGGCGCGGGAATATTGACCCGCTATCCATCGTCTACGCCTTTCGGCCTCGACTTAGGCACCGGCTAACCCTGGGCGGAATTGCCTTCCCCAGGAAACCTTAGGCTTTCGGCGAACAGGATTCTCACCTGTTTTATCGTTACTCATTCCGGCATAATCACCTGTACACCCCGACACCACTCCTTCCGGTATGGCTTGTATCTGATGTACAGCGCTCTCCTACCGCTCTTTCAAAGAAAGAGCCCACTGCTTCGGTGAAATACTTACTCCCGTTCATTATTGGCGCAAAATTGCTCGACCAGTAAGCTGTTACGCACTTTTTAAATGGTGGCTGCTTCCAAGCCAACATCCTGGCTGTCTTCGCAATTTCACTTCCTTAGTGACTTAGTATTTCTTCGGGACCTTAGCAGATGATCTGGGTTGTTTCCCTCTTGACCGTGAAGCTTATCCCCCACGGACTGACTCCCGAGATAGTTTTGCTGGTATTCGGAGTTTGGCTCAGTGAGGTACCCCGGGAAGGGCCCCCATCTAAATCAGTATCTCTACCCCCAACAAATAGTGCCTCGAGGCTAGCCCTCAAGCTATTTCGGAGAGAACGAGCTATCTCCAGGTTTGATTAGACTTTCACTCCTCCCCACAAGTCATCCCCTCAGTTTTCAACCTAA
>JALCBQ010000070.1 GCA_028066335.1 Pirellulaceae bacterium | reverse complement strand
GCGCGAAGAGTATTCTTACTGATCAAGGGACAACGTTCAGGCAAATGCGGGTTCTCAATCCGCCCCAAAAAAACTACCAAAATAGTCGTAATTTTTTTGGTTTCATGCCGTCCATTGTATTTGAATCTTGCAAAAAGTACATGGCCGGCAGCCTAAGCCGTCGACTTTTTTGTACTTTTTTAAATTTTTTCCAAAATATTTTCATAGGCTAAAGCCCCACTGTTAGCCTAAGAGCCCATCGCGGTTTCGCTCTACTATTCTAGGTGCAAGCACGCCCGGTAGGATTCGAACCTACAACCCTCGGTTCCGAAGACCGATGCTCTATCCAGTTGAGCTACGGACGCCTATTGAAGGCCTACCAATATAAAAAACATTATGAAATGTGCAAGTGGTGAATTTAGGCCCATCGCTTATTTTTGTCTGGCAGTATGGTCTTTCTGTTTTTCGATAAATTGTAGAAATCGGTTTTCAAGAATTGCAGGACTTTTCCCAAAAAACTCTTTGAAATCGTTGAGCCGATCTATAGGGCTATACTGGGTGAAAATTTCTCTTTCAGCCGTTCTCTTTAGGTACTGCGCATACTCCTTGGGCATCGTTTCTGATAAGAAAAAACTCAGAGCCCAGCTTTCGGCATAGGCTGCCTCAGAGTTTGTTTGGAAAAGACGGTCTCGCTGGATTAATTGTAAGAAATAACCTTGAGGCCGCCCCTTTTGTTGAAAGGCTCGAAAAGCTCCCAACATCTTTTGATTCACACGACTTTTCGGATCGTTAGCGAGTTTTCTGTCCCACATACCAGGTGCTTCATAAAGGGTTCCCAGACCTTCAACAACCCATCGTGGGGTTGCCGAAAAACGGCTGTGAACTCCAGTATTAAAGGCCATTTGGTGTGTTGCTTCATGAATGATTGTTGCCAAATTATTGCCAGTGGCCTCTTGACTATTCTTTTTCACTTTTTGGTTGTCAAAAAGGTAGATTCGATTTGTGGCGACATCGTAGTAGCCTAAGACTTGAGATGGTAATTGTTTGCCACGGAGGCGGGCATCTTTTAAAAACTCTTGCTGAGTCGGAAAGATAACAGCAACAAGTGGGAATGGGGGCTTTTCAAGAGCCAACCCCCGTACACGGAAGTATTGTTCAAAACTACGATACAGTTCTTCAAACCGTTTGGGCCAACCTTTTTGTGAATTTTTTAAATGAACCACAAGATAGTGGCCTGTTCCTGTAACTGTGTACCGGCTGCCAAACTCAATGAGAAGCTCCCCTTTCATACGACTTTGAGTCTCGCTGATAAAACGGTCCGACTCTTTTCGATAATGGTCGACTGCTTTGGTCGGTATCTGAGCCCATTGGCCATTGGTTAACAAGAGATCAATATGGTCCTCTGTCGCAAGAAGAGGGTGCCCCGTATACGTTCCATCTTGGGTTTTTAGCTCAAGGGTCCAGAGCTGGCCGTTTGTTTGCGCATGAAGAGGCGAGCTTACCAGAAGCAAGAGGTAGAAAAATTTCAGGTATAAAGAAATATAGTAAAGAGGTGTAAATTGGAATACTCTGAGCATAACAACGTATGGCCCCCATGAAAAAACGCAGTTCTCTCACCAAATATGTGGTTTTGTAACCCCTTTTCTGCTAATATAGCATTTGTCTTGAGCGTTATCGCTGATTGCATGAAAATTGAGGTAAATTTACCGGTTTTAGTGCAGACCTTCCCTATTAACCGTCATTGACCGAGCTATTGTGTTAGGGGAATATAGAATTTGAGTTTACAGGAGTTGCTATGGTTTCAAAGTGTTGTCATCTGAAGGAGAGAATTATGGTTGGAGAAGTGTTTTCTAGGCTTGGTCAAATAGGTCGCCTTGTAGGGCCATTTTGTTTTCTTTTTCTTCTTACGGCGGGAGCCACCGCTCAGGAGGGTAATCCAGCTCGCGATGCAGCCATAACCAAGGAAATTCAAGAGGAACCGTTTTTGGCCGTAAACCCCTCCACAAAAGAGTTTGCTATAGCGAAGAGAAAAACTCTTTCTTCTGACGAGTTGGAAAAAGAGGTCGAGGCTGCAATCAAAGAGTTTAGTAATAATTCCTACGCACAGAGGTTTCGAGCTGAACGGAGAGTTTTAGAACTGGGCGCCGACGTTATTCCGATTCTGGAAAAGTTACCTGAAAATGATCTCCGTCCTGAAGCTCGGCTTCATATTCGACGAATATTGGAGCAATTAAGGGAGAGTGCATTTAAAACTGATATTCGTCCCTCTTTGGTAACTCTCGAGGGTACGATGATGGTCAGTGAACTTTTTGACGAGATAGAGCTGCAAACCCAAAATAAAATTGACCCCAGCGAGATTCGTTGGGGTGACGAAGATATTCTAGGCAAAACCCTTTCGGTTAATTACCAAAAGTTAACGTTTTGGGAGGTCTTCGATCAATTGCTTGATGAATCTTCGGCTGATATTTACTCCTATTCTTCTCATGAAGAAGGTCTTCGAATCATCCAACGTTTACCCGATCGGCGCCTTCGGTATGGTTCCGCCAGTTATGATGGTGCCTTCCGTATCGCACCAGTTTCGGCCTCGGTCCACAGTACTTTTCTTGCGGAGACAGAGTCTCAGGTTCACCTAGAACTTGAAGTCATGTGGGAGCCCAGATTGCGCCCGTTATCACTTACTCTTACCGGTGATACGCTTGTTGCAACAACTGAATACGATACCCCCGTTGAAATTGATGAGGGAGAGAGTCATTCAGAGACTCCTCTTTCAATAGGAGAATTTTCAAGTAGTTTTTCTATTCATTTCCCCAAGCCACACCCGTCGGTGAAAAAAATCAGCAAACTCCGTGGTATTGTTCAGGCCCATATCCCTTCTAGGTTCAAGCGATTCTCCTTCGAACAGTTGAAATCAAAGCAAACCCAAACGGCCGACGAGACAACTGTAACTTTTACAACGACAAAAAAAGAAAATGATGAGATGACATCGATTTATTTTCAGGTTCAGTTTGAAAGCCCCTCGACTGATTCCCCCCTTTTTTACGGCTGGTTAGAACATATCGAACCGACTCTTGTTCATAAGGAAACTGGAGAGGTTCTAAAACCCTATGGTTATGTCGATCGAAATTCCGTAGAGTCACGAACTTTTGAATTTCAGTGCCCGTTTGAAGTGAGTGCGGAAGATTTGAAGAATTATGTTTTCATCGCAAGTGTTCCTTCAGACATAACTTGTCATGAAATTCCGTTTATGTTGAAGGATATTATTTTGCCCTAAAGAATATTCTGGGCATTGAAAGAGAGCTGCCGATTTCAGGCGGTATCTGTTGGAAAGAAGTCCCCTGCGGAATTGCTTGGAAGGCTGTTCCTCCTCTTTTCCTTGCGGTAGAATAGATTTTTTTTCGTAAAACTTTGTACGATTCACGAAGTGAATTGTTTGCTCTCGACTACTTTAGCTATCCCTTTCTGCTATGGAACAGGACGTTTATCATTGGCCAACGACTGACTGGAAGATCAAGGTTCGTCGGGCCCTTCTTCGCTGGTATCAAAAACAGGGACGTCCACTCCCATGGCGTATGACACCGACTCCGTACGCCGTTTGGATTAGTGAAATTATGTTGCAACAAACACAGGTTGCGACAGTTATCGACTATTTCAATCGGTTTCTTCTTCGTTTCCCTGATATCTCGACACTTGCCAAGTCAAACGAAGAAGAAGTTTTGCACTATTGGGAAGGGCTAGGTTACTATCGACGTGCAAGGCAACTTCACCAGGCTGCCCAAGTGATTGAACAAAAACATGGTGGCACCTTTCCCCAAAACTTTGAAGAAGTATTGGCCCTACCCGGTGTTGGACGCTATACGGCTGGTGCAATCTGCTCAATCGCCTATCAACAAAAGAAACCGATTCTTGAGGCGAACACGATTCGGGTTTATTCACGCCTTTTAGGATATTCAGGCGACTGGCAAAAATCGGCCGGCCAAAAAATCCTTTGGCAATTTGCACAAGAGATACTACCGAGGAAAAAGCCGGGGTTATTCAACCAGGCAATGATGGATCTGGGCAGTCAGCTATGTAAACCTAAAGAGACCGATTGTCTATCGTGTCCCTTATCTGCTCAATGTCCAACCTTTGCAAATGGGTGGCAAAAAAACATACCAGCTCCAAAGAAAAAAACATCTTTTGTCGAAACGACAGAAGCACTTCTCCTCCTGGAACATCAGGGTAGTTTCCTCATGCGGCAATATCAACCGGGAGAACGGTGGGCCGGCCTATGGGATTTTCCAAGATTTAAAGTCGAGCATGTTTTGCCAAAAACTGCCGAAGAGGTCGCTCACTTTTTTAGCGAGGCACTCACTTCAAAGACTCCTCTCCTCTTTGCTGAAGGTTTTGCTAAATTAAAAACGATCAAACATGGTGTCACCAAGTATCGGATTACTTTGGAGAGTTTCCAGGCGACGACCACAGTCCGACCTACATTCTCCCCAAAGTGTACGAGAGGGTGGCAGTGGAAAGGTGTCAATCAAATAAAAAACCTGCCGCTTAACACGACAGGTCGACAAATTTTCCAAAGAGGGATCGGGCTCTCTGCAAAGCTCCCTCTTTTCGAGAGTGCGTAATAGGCTACCCGTTAGTACCTTCTGAAACTTTCGGAATGACTGGTGTAAGACCGCCAGAAGCACGTAGCTGAAAACGGTAAGTCATCCCTTTGCGTAGCTTCGTTGAGACTGCCTCGCCGTGTGCAGCGCGGATACCGAGCTCGTGGGCTTTTGCAGGATCAATCGAGATGTTCCAAAAGTCGGACCATATTTTCTGTTCAAATGGCGAAGGCTCGCCATTACGAGCGTAGACACTCGGTCGGACTCCGACAGGATCGAGAGAGAATCCTTCGTTAGGGGTTTGAAAATCGCCGTAGAGTTTTTTAAAGAGAAAAATAGAAGTCCCTCGGTTTAAGTCGGCATTCTCAATATAGTGGTCTTCAAATTTAACAATCCATCCACTGACGTGGAGTTTATCCCCTTTAAAAGTGAATTGTCTTGGCTGACCAATTGGGGTGTCATTTTCATCGATTTCTTGAAATTCGACAGTCGAGTGAAGTTCGGCATTGTCATTATGAAACTGATCGACGACGGTCACTTTTGCAAGACGGTGATCGACCTTCAAGAGATGATTAGCTGTATCGAGCCGCTCAACTTCGGTTTGTAGGAGGTCGATTTGTTGATCCCGCTCGGCTAAAAGTTGCTCTGCCTCTTTAAGCTTTCGTGATTCGGAAGTTAGCTGTTGGAAAAAATCATACCCAAACCAGCTACCTACAGAGACGATAACGACAATAAAGAGGGCAATTAGTGTCCGCAAAAAGCTATTAAATGTTGCTAGGGAACTCATTTTTCTCTCTTTTCTCTAAAGGCTTCAGAGACTTTTCATGGTAAACCGATAACGGCCCAAACAGAGAGGGCATCAAGAAGTATTATAACTTAAGCCGTTATATAAAAGGAACTTATGACAATGTTCACGGGCAGAAAACCTCTGCAGGCCGCCAAACAAAACCTTATCCTACCCTAGATAAGATACCATATTCTTCGTAATTATTCGTTTAATGCAGGAAATATTCAAAGAAATTTATCTCGAAGCGACTGTTTTTTGAAGAAGAAGTCAGCCACAGAGACTCTTTTGCCTCGTTTATCCTTCGGCGGGGTTAGCGACCTAAAAGTCTGCGAACTGCTAAAGCGATATCATTTGCTCTCATTAGCGACTCCCCGACTAACACCGCATCAATATTCGCCTCGTGCAAACGGCAAAGGTCGTCATTGGTGAAAATACCACTCTCGCCAACAAAGATGATATCTTCTGGTAACCGTTTTCTCATTTCGATACAGTGACCTAAATCAGTCTCGAATGTTTTCAGGTTGCGGTTATTGACCCCAATAATCCGCGCTCCCGTTTCGACAACCTTGGGCAGATTTTCGGGATCATAAAACTCGACCAAAACCGACATGCCTAAACCTCTTGCAAGTTGGTAGAGATCTTTAAGTTGGCTCGCCTCTAGACATTCGGCAATAAGTAGTATCGCGTCGGCACCCGCAGCTCTTGCTTCGTAAATTTGGTATGGGTCAATAATAAAATCTTTGCGTAGTAACGGGGTAGCGACCTCTTTTCGAATTTGTCGGAGGTAGTCAAGAGAGCCTTGAAAATAAGGCTCATCTGTTAAAACGCTGATACAACTAGCGCCCGAGGCGGCGTAAGTTTTGGCGATTTCAACAGGTTGAAAGTCTTCCCGAATAAGCCCTTTGCTTGGGCTCGCCTTTTTGACCTCGGCGATGAGCTTAACCGGTTTTTCGAAAGGTTTATGGACAAGGGGCGCGTAAAAATCGAGAAGTTCTGGCCCGTCTGCTGCCTCTTTTTGCAGTTGCGCAAGTCTCTTTTGAGATTTGAGCTTTTTCAGCTCCTCCTTTTTTGTTTTGACAATTTTGTCGAGTATATTCACGATGATGCTTTAGTATTTTCAAGGTCGAGAGTTCTGCTTACTGAGCTTGTTCATGATCCCGTTTTATTTGAAGGTCTATTTTGTTTCGAAGATGGTCGGCCACATTTTTTTCTAACAGAGAGCCTATCGGTACAAAAGGACGATCACCACGGGCAAGGCGTTTTCGCTTTTGTACCCGAAAACCCTGTATTTCACAAGCGGGGCACCGACTTCCTTGCGGGGGCCAAGGAGCTTTGCAACGTTTGCAGTAATCTTCTAAAAACCATTCTCGCCCACTGATTCTTCCAGCGGGATAAAAGGAGAGCGAAATTTGTCCCCCCTGAGATGCATACTCAAGGCCCCTTAAGAGTCGGTGCCACTCAAAACGGACTAGTTCTTCAAATGGAAAATCGGCTAAAACTGAAGAGAGAAGCTGTAAAAGCAGGCTTGCTTGAGCCGTGGTAAGAGGAGCCCCTTCTTTTACCGGAATCCAAAGACCATAACTGGCAGGTTTCGTAACGGTAAAGAGCTGGTGATACTTTTTCCTCAGATTACAACGGTCGATCTCTTTTTCGAAAGCGAGATGAAATACTAACTCATTATTGGCTGGGAAAGAGGCAAGGCCGAAACAACCGGCTGCCACAGATATCTCTACTTTTTGAGCAGGAGGAATATTAGCCGGGCAGGTAGAGCATTGGTGGATAACATAGGCTTCTCCACCGTAGTAATCGAATATTTCGCCGGCTGGGGCGACCATGAAATCATTAAGTGCTTGCTCCTCTTTAGGAATCTTTTGAGGCTCGCTTTTTTGTGAAGAGGCGCCCCTGTCCTGGCGAGGTCGAAAAACATAGCCGTCGCAGAAATTGCCACACGCTTTTTCAAAAGAGACGAGTGCAAGGGGGCGTAAACCCTGCTCGATACGTTCTGGTGTTTGGTCGTTGAACTCTTCTCGTAAGGGGCACTCGTTGTAGAGCGACCACAGTAAAAAAGGGGGAGTCGTTGTGTCGCTTTTTATTGATTTGTTCTTTTCTTAAGAGGAATAATCACTTTGGGAATGGGGCAATTTTAATTCCTTTTTAAAGTCTTCTCCAGTTGTTAATATAATTTCTCCGAAATCTTTTTCCTGAAGTGCCAAGACACTGTGATGACGTATAAGCTCAAGGACGGCTAAAAAGATCCCGATCATTGTCGATTTATGTTGGCCGTCTTCAAAAAGGTCCGATAACAAAATTTTTCCGGAAGTTGCAATCCTTTGATGAAGTTTTTCAACAAAGATGTGAATCGGCGTGTCGTCGCTATAAGTCTGGGGAAGAGGGGGCTTTGTTTTCTCTCGAATAATTCGACCAAAAGCACTGACTAAATCCCAGAGCTCAACCTCTTGAATAGGTTGGTCAGCGACCCCCTGTTTTTGAGAAAATACTTCGACTCCCTGGCGTTCAAAACGTTTTTGTTGCTCTTCGCCTTGATCGCCCAGGATACTAGCCAAATCTTTGAATTGCTTGTACTCAAGGAGTTGCTCAACGAGGCGCTCCTTCTCAAGATGAACCTCTTCAGCAAGTTCGGCCTCTTCCTGACGTGGCAAGAGGAACTTTGTTTTTATTTCAAGAAGAATCGAGGCAGTCACTAAAAACTCTCCCGCTTGATCCATATGGAGTTGCTCAAGGAGGTCAAGATAGTCGAAAAACTGCTGAATAATCAAAGAGAGTGGGATCTCACCAATCTCGACCTCGTTCTTGCGAACAAGATAGAGAAGGAGGTCGACCGGTCCCTGGTAGCTATCAAGTTGTATTAAAAAAGGGGATGTTATGGGCATTATGAAAATTCTCGATTTTTTTAAACCTAAAATACAAAGCTAAAAAAACCGTACCGCGGTAACCCGCAATTGTAAAAAAATTCCGAAACTTTTTAAACGCTGAGTGGTATAAGTCACTACGCGGCAAGGAGCAGAGCAGAAGAGGCCTAAGCAAAGGGGTAAATTTCACCGCAAACTGTATAAAAAAAGAGG
Source organism: Pirellulaceae bacterium (assembly GCA_028066335.1). Taxonomy (GTDB): domain Bacteria; phylum Planctomycetota; class Planctomycetia; order Pirellulales; family Pirellulaceae; genus JALCBQ01. Next base: position 6,220 of record JALCBQ010000070.1, on the reverse strand, counting down.
CCAAGTGTAAAGAGTGGTTCTTGATAAACAGTGGTTCTTGATAAACTGGGGCGGGGAGCGAGTGCTTTAGGAATCATTGATTTTGAGAGCAAAATATTTTTAATAATTTTGTGAGAAAGATACCAAGGTCACTTGGATACTAACGAAGTAGATCAACAGAAGTTCAAAGATAAAGGTTAGAGTAACCGGCTTGCTGCCTTGTCTGTTAGTGGCTCAGTATAACTGCAATATTATAACTGCCAATATTATAACTGCAATATTTCGCCTACCATTAGCCTATTGCTTAGCCCATTATTACCTGCCGAATCCCTCCCTCCGATGCAAAGTATTACCTTGACCACAACTACTTCAGGTTACTTTTGGAACTATTTTAATCGTCTGTTTGTCACATCCTTTGTTCCCGCACAATACAATCATCCTGCCTAAGGGTGTCGAGTTAAACTGATTTTTCAAGTGTGGTGTGAAACTAGATTTCAGCCAGTTTTCTTGAGATTCATTTTACTTAATCGCTTTTGCTGTAACTGTTTAAATATTTTTATACTTGTTCGCTATTTTTTAGAATTTTTAAGTTTTTAAGCAAATCAATGTTGGATTTTGAATAGGAAAAAGATTAGAATCAGACAGATGCGAAGTCGACTTAGGTTGACCTCCGTTCTTTTCTGTTCTTTAGCTTATCTATTTTCATCATTGTGTATAAAGATGGCTAGTTTCCCTGTGGAAGCCGGTTATCGCCTAGAATGACTGTACTAGAGTACTTACTGGGCTTTCCTTAGTACTTCTGGGCTTTCCTTCTGCTGCCGTAAGGAGCGCAAGAAACGCTTTTGGTTGTAGTCTATTGGCCTCTTGTATGTTTCTTTTTGTGATAGGTATTACCTCTCAAAATGGACATGCCAGATGTTATTGGCAAACTTAGCCTGTACTTCTAGTTAAACAAGTTGTTGATCTGTGCCAATTTACCGGGCTCGTCTGCAAGCTTGGCAGATTGCTTGGTTTAAGAGATAGTAAGCTTAGACATTGGGACGTTTTCGACCCCTTTCTGTAGCTTTGTACTATCGAGCAATTTGTGTGGCAACTCCTCATGGACGTTGTATCGAGGGAATCCTTACAACATTTTTGGGCGGATCGTTGCCGTGTACGGTTTCAAATAAAGGAGAAAAGTTTGTTGTCCGTTTTTATCTAGCTTAAGGCGAGTTATCGCGTTAAGCAGAGAGAGGCACACCACTGGTATCTATCCTCAACAGAGGGGTAGATACTAAATTCAAAGTCCGTTTGACAAATTTGTTTCTGCTTAGTTAGCAGCTCATACTTTTGTCACCTTCATTTCTTTTTTACGGAAAGAATGAGCCCGGACGATGTCTTATTTAATTGGTGTAAAGGATAAGTTAGATAAACTACTCCTCGAGTGGCATGTTCACAAGCTTTTTACCTCAGATAATGTTGTCGTTTTATAAGGGCAACGTACTTTTCAGGGGTGAAGACATGATAAGTATTCTAGAAAAAGAGACCGGAAAAGTCTTACTTGAGGTCGACGTCGATACTCTCCAAGACTCTCATTTGGATGGGGCACACCTGCCTGATGCCGACTTTTCTGGTATGGTCCTTTCAGGGATCGACTTTCGTAGTGCCGACCTTCGGGGAGCCGATTTCTCGAACGCGATTTTGGACGGTGCAAATTTCAACGCGGCCTGTCTTAATGGGGCCTCCTTTGAAAATGCCGACCTCTCTCATGCCGACTTTACCAATGCGGTTATGAAAGAGGCAAATCTCCAAGGGGCCAAGCTCCAATTTGCAATTTTTCGATATGCTCATGTAAGCGATTCTGATTTTGCCAAAGCCGATTTGGCAAATTCCGATATGAGCGTTGCCGATTTGCAGGCTGATTTCACACATGCTGACCTCTTTAGGGCCGATTTGCGAGGTTCAGATTTACGTGGGGCAATCCTTGACCATACGAATCTGAAAAAAGCGAATCTTACCAATGCCCAGGTTTCGGAGACGACACTAGCGACCTCTCGCCTAGATGGTGCAATTGATCGGCATGGAAACCATATCGGTTTTCACTCTCAGGGACATAGCCCTGCGCCAAAAGGGGTGCCGCAAACTCCACCACCCAAAAAATCGTGGTGGCTCTTCGGCAATAAAGAGTAGTTAGTAACATTACCGATGACCCTGTCCAGCTGTCACGTTTTTATTTGCTCTTAGGGGGCTTACCCTGGAGTTTCGGTTCTATTCGAAGGTCAAAGGTAAGAGAGGGACTTCACCATCATAAAAAAAGCAGGATATTGCCAAGATATCTTGTGAGACTTCGAGACCTCTTAAACGGTAACGTCACGGTTGCGTTATTCGAGGTTATGTGACCGTATTGGCTGTCTTACTCCATGTGTTAGCTGTATTACTCATGTGTTTATAAGCCTTCACTGGAGGCATAGAGTAAGGCCAAAGTTGCCATATAAATCTTTTCCCTATCTTTTACCTTTGTAATGGGCTAAGCCCTCTTCTTGATCTTTGAGGGTTACTTGTTTCATTGTCGTTCTATTTTTCTGCCGTAGACAATTTTAAGATTTTTAGAGCGTCAGTGATTCATTCTTTGCAATCGGACAAATAGAGAAGGTTTCTCTGCTGTACACTTTGGTACGATACGGGATAAAATAGGAGCCAGATTCATCGCTTGACCTAGCCGAGGATTCAATTTGACTTCGAGCAAAGAACCTGCCCAAGATATCCCTTCTGCCTTTAAGCGGGCTGCAGAGAAGGTGCGTACCTTTCCCAAAACCTCAGGTGTTTATCTTATGAAAGATGGGGCTGGGGTCGTTATCTATATTGGGAAGGCGAAAAATTTACGCTCTCGAGCAGGGAGTTACTTTTTAAGTGGTGCCTGGCAAGAACCACGTCTGTCACACTGGTTGCACGAAATTGCCGATGTCGAGTACGTCGAGGCCGAGAGCGAAGTCGATGCCCTCTTGATGGAATCCCGATTAATAAAAGATATCCAGCCACGAAACAATAAGAGTCAAAAGGACGATAAAACTTTTCCCTATCTGGTTATCACAACTCGAGATGACTACCCACGCGTCGAAGTAACACGCGATCCACCTGCCAAAGGGGCAAAACTTTTCGGCCCATTCCCTAGTGCTCATTCACTACGTGGGGCTATTCAAATATTGCAGCGGGTTTTCAAGTTTCGAACATGTACACTTGATATCCAGGAGGGTGAGGAACGCTGGAAATGGTTTCGTCCTTGTCTTCTTGCCAGTATCGATCAGTGTACCGCGCCGTGCAATTTAAGGATTTCTAAAGAAGAGTACCGCAAAGATATAAAACGTCTTCAAATGTTCCTTGAAGGGAAGAAGAAGCGTCTTCTCAAACAGTTAGAAAAAGAGATGCACGCCGCCTCTGAGAGTCTCAATTTTGAAGAGGCGGCCCGTTTTCGTGATGAACTCAACCTATTACAGTCGCTCGATGAACGGGGTGAGCTTGATGAGCATGTTCAACCAGAGGTTTTTTATCAAGATCCCAAGAAGGGGCTTTCGGGGCTAAGAAAAATTTTTAAGCTCCCCGAAGAGCCGAGAATTATTGAAGGGGTAGACATTGCACACCTTGGTGGTGGTGAAACGGTCGCCAGTCTGGTCCAATTCCTTGATGGACTTCCATTCAAACCCGGTTATCGGCGGTATAAAATTCGCGAAGTTAAGGGTGTTGATGATTACCGTAGTATCCATGAGATTGTGGGGCGTCGCTTTCAACGGTTACAACAGGAGAACGAGGTTTTTCCCGACATGTTGCTTATTGATGGTGGTAAAGGACAACTTAATGCAGCGGTCGCTGCCTTTCGAGAACTCGATATCGATCCCCCTTTTCTTCTTTCGATTGCTAAAAGAGAGGAGCTTCTCTATGTACCAGGTGCCAAGGAAGGGCTACGCCTGAGTAAGCACTCATTTGCTCTCCGCCTTATGCAATATGTCCGTGACGAGGCACACCGGTTTGCCCAACATTATCACCACATGTTACGTAATAAAAAATACTTCGATTAATCTGGTTTTCAGGTTTGAACAATCGAAAACTTGTCTCGTAAACCTGAGCAGAGAAGACAAACGCCCATGTACCAGTTGAGGATGGCCCTACAAGGAACCGATTGACAATTTTTAAAATTCCCTGATAATTTGTGTTCTCAGGGGCACCTTATGGCCTCTTTGGAATCTGTTTAGACGATTTTTCTTTTCCCTATCATTCACAGAGAGTTTTACGATGGCTTTAACCCTAACCGAAGAAAATTTCGAAGCCGAAGTCCTCAATTCAACAGAGCCTGTTTTAGTCGATTTTTGGGCAACCTGGTGTGGCCCATGTCGTATGCTTGGCCCAACCATTGACGAGCTCGCCGAAGAAAACAGTGGCTCGGCCAAAGTTGGTAAGGTCAATATCGATGAACATCAGGGACTATCGATTAAATACAATATTACCAGCATTCCGGCATTAATCGTTTTTAAAGATGGTCAACCGGTTGAACAACTTGTCGGTGTTCAGTCCAAGAGCAAGCTTCAGGATGCAATCGACGCTGCGAAATAAAAACGGATTGGATTTGCAAAAGAAAGAGCCCAAGGTTCAGACGGAACCAGATAAAACATGGCCTGTGCTCTCTCCAAGAGAGGCTTTTCCCAAGAGACAAGTAAAAAAGAGCAACCTTTGAGGGATTGCTCTTTTTTTGTTGCGATTATCAATTCTTATGATGAAGTGCTACATTTACCAGAACAACTTTCCGCTTTTTCGACCGCTTTCAGATAACGGTTATTTGCTGTTTCCCAATCGATAACATTGAAAAAAGCAGCGATGTAATCTGGGCGGCGATTTTGATAGTTTAGGTAATAGGCGTGTTCCCAGACGTCCAGCCCTAAAACGGCGATACCATTTTGCTCGACAATTTCACGCATCATTGGGTTATCTTGATTTGCGGTTGAGGAGACGAAAACTTTCCCGTCGCAACCTACCGAAAGCCATGCCCAACCAGAGCCAAATCGAGTTGCGGCTGCGTTGCTAAAGCTCTCTTTAAATGGATCAAAACCACCTAGATCGGTTTCGATCGCTTTCGCCAATTCACCGACAGGTGTGCCACCACCTTTGGGGCAAAGGATTTTCCAGAATATCGAATGGTTCAGATGACCACCACCGTTGTTTCGGACCGCTGTTTGAATAGACTCGGGTAGTTTAGTGATTTCCGAGCACAGGTCTCCAATACAACGTCCTTCAGTGTCGATATTTTCCGATTCAAGGGCTGCGTTGAGTTTGGTAATGTAAGCCTGATGATGTTTGGAGTGGTGAATCTCCATCGTACGAGCGTCAAAATGAGGCTCAAGTGAGTCGTAAGCGTAGCTTAGTTCGGGAAGTGTATAAGCCATTTTTACGTTTCCTTTCGTATATTAAAGAATTGGGACATCTCGTTCGGCATTTCCGTGATACAGACGCGAAAAAACCTGCAATACCTCCCAATTAAGATACCTGAAAAAAGAATACTCGACAAGAACCCAAAAGGGACAAAAGGGTTGCATTCGAGACAATAGCGGAGTATAAAATTCGTTCACTTGAGAGTTATTTCGTAGCTTTATAAAGTGTTTTCGCACAACAAGTAAGGCCTTTGTGGCAGCGACCGTCGCGTAGCAGACTTTTTCGTGCACGCAATTCTAAGAAACAGGACCGTTTATGAAGCGGCAACAAAACGTTTTTTTAGCTGGGGAAGATATTCTCATCATTGATGAGGGGAAGATCACTGTCGTTGGAGCCGACTCCCGAAAAGAGGCGAAAGATCTCTACGAAGCTTTTAGCAATGGAACCAAAGAACTCTCGAGTGTTGACGAGGAAGATATCTTCGTCGAAGTCCCTTTGGCAACGCTCCACACAATTGAACACCACACGCCTCATAGCTCTCAACCACAAACGGACTATAGTGTCGCTCTTATCGATGACACCTACGAGACGGTTTGGGGCCTTATGTTGAAAAGTGATGAAGATATCCAACAATTTGTCGCTACTGTTGCCTTCTATCTGCAGAAATCTCCAACTATTAAAACTCAATATGTCAATTTTCTTTTAGAAGAATTTATTCGCCGAATCTATTTTTTTAACATTGTGGCCGCTCTCGTGGTTCTCGGGTTCGTCTATCAAGAGCTGATCGGACGACACATTACGATTATGGCAGCCTTTATTCTTATGTTCACAGTAGCTATTATTG
>JALCBQ010000069.1:11645-15303 GCA_028066335.1 Pirellulaceae bacterium | reverse complement strand
CAAACATCCTTTTTTATGGTCAGGCAACCTACTCATGGACTTTCGTCGGCTGCCCGAAAATAGGCAGAGTGATCAATAGTGGTTACCAATATCGTTGCCAACAGATACCTTAGACACTCTTTATCCAGCAATTGTGTATATAGCGTAATTCAAGAAAAAAAGGACTCATACGGCCCCAAAAGTGGTGAGCTACCTTGCCTCAGTACGTGCAGTACTGTAGAACAATTTTTTATGGTGGCCATTACCATCTAAGAAGGACTCTCGATCCAGTTTGAGAGCATCATCGACCCAATGTTTCATACGTAATAATTGGGCTTTGGCAGATTTGGAAACATAATGAGCGTAGCGATAACTGTGAACGACTTCTGTCTTCCAAAATCGCTTTACCTCAAAGGACCCATGACCAAGGTCAAAAGTTTGATCTCCTCGAGAGAAACTATCCTCAAGCATTCTTTTGTATAGAATGGTTCCAAGGCTAAACTTTTTGTATTTGGGATCAAATCCCATCCTCATTCCAAATATCCGTCTCTCATGACAGTAGTTATAGGCATAAGCGACAAGTTTGCCATTGACCCGCAATGTCGCCATATCTAAAAAGCCTTCTTTGACTGCACAAAGATGGCACTCCCTGAAAAAATCTTTGACATTTTGATGACTCAAAGTTGTCCCTGTAGTCGATCGACCTTGCCAACTCTTGGCAGCAAGTTCAACACACTCTTTATAAAGATCTAAACGAGGATCATCTTCACCATGTGCTGCCCCCTTGGGGCGGTATCGTTCAAAAACGAGTTCTCCTTCTTTTTCTACCTTTCGCTCGGCGATACGCAGGTTTCTTCGAAGCTTTCGAGACCGGTTCTCCCAATAAGTCTCCCAGTCCCCCTGGAGTTCGACCAATGATGTTCGGCGCCATGCTGCCTCACGTACCCCTAGTCCCGATTGTTGCATCGTGGTTTTAGTTCGACCATAATCAACCCGAGAACGGTTTACATAACGAAGGTCGATCATATGCCATCGTTGTTTGCACGCTTTAAGGTACCGCATAGCGACCATTAGTGTCGCTGTTGGATTCGGTCCGATAGGGCCATAAAAATTTCCCCAATCACTCAAGGGATAAGTCAAAACATGGATCGTACCTAACCGATTTTTCTCTTTTTTTATTGTCAGGGGAAGAATCCCTAAAACATCACGGCCGTCTTTGACCACTAAAACGACAAGCTTTTGATCAGCACCAAAATGCCTCCAATAGATCTTCAACCAATCGAGCGTCTGAAAAAATGAAGCCTCACGGGTTGCCGAAAATAGCGCCTTCCAATGGAGTTGATACTCCTCTAGTTCCTCAATTTTATTTATCTCAATGATAGTTGCCATATCAACCGACACATTTTGTTACAGATAAGGATTTAGACGTTTTCAGATCGCCTTCTGTGTTAGTAAAGGGTTCTTCGCTGTATTAAGCAATTCCCATACCAAACAAACCCAGATTCTTTTTTTGAGATGCTCTTAAAGGTATTGACCCTCATAAGTTTCCAGTCAAGGTTTCACAAACACAACCTTGTACTGAACTTGTTGCAAAAAAGAGACATCGTGATTACTGCGATCCTTTTCCTTACCCTAGTAGCATAGTATATAACTGGCCTATAGGTTCTCAACAATACGAGAAAAAGAACCCAATTTCGATCTTGATATTGGATCGAAACAAAATACTATCCGCCGATCGCTTTTCCACCCTCTCGTGTAATCGCAACAATCGAGGGACGTGGTGGCATCCCTTCTTGAAAATCGGGCCACCTAGTCGAGGGCCTATCAAAGGTCGATCCCGAGCCAGGGTGTTGAACCGCAACAAAAAGAGTAGTGCCGTCTGGCGTAAAACAAGGACCGCAAACTTCTGCACCCCTTGGAGCCGCAAAAAAACGTTTGGTTACTGCACGATGTGGCCCATCAGTCTCACAGGCATAGAGGCCATCAGCTTTTCCAACGGCTGCAGGTGCGCCATCGGTCGTTAACCAAAGACGACCCTTATTATCAAAGACTCCATTATCAGGACATGAAAGCCAGCCTTGCTCACTAACCCCTTCTCCATACTGGGCACGATGTCGTGGCACATACGGGTTACCAGCAAGTAGAAATATCTCCCAAGCGAACTCAGTCGCACTATGATCTGGCTTTCCATCTTTGGTCGGTGGAGTGAACTCCAACACATGGCCATGCCGATTGTTTGGTCGTGGGTTACTAGGATGGATAAATTTACGAGAACTATTTTTGGTGAGGATTGAATAGACCTTGCCAGTCAATGGACTGACCTCAATGTCTTCGGGACGATCCATGGGTGTGGCTCCCAGAAGATCGGCCGCTCTTCGAGTTTCGATAAGAACATCTGCCTGGCTAGAAAAACCATTCTTTTTCGTCAGCGGCCCCTCTCCATAGATTAGAGGTCTCCATTGTAATCCGCCGACTGAATCAAAGCGAGCCACGTAAAGAGTTCCGTGATCCAAGAGGCCGATATTCGCAAGCCGGTCGTCTGGATTGTACTTATCTTGGCTAACAAACTTATAAATGTACTCATGTATTTGATCATCGCCGGTGTAAACGACAACCCTATTGTCATAGTTTAAGGTCGTTACAGCTCCTTCATGTTTTACCCGCCCCATAGCCGTCCTTTTAACCGGTTTTGCATTCGGGTTATATGGATCAATTTCGACAATCCAACCAAATCGGTTCGGCTCATGTGGCTCTTTTTCAATGTTGAACCGATCGTAATGCCTCGCCCAATCTTTGTGGTCATCGTTCGCTCCACCAACGCCAAAGCGGCGATGGTTTTGCTCTTCTTTGGTCCCTTGGGGCCTACCACCGAAATAGATATGTATATTCTCTTCCGCAGTTAGGACAGTTCCCCACGGAGTCGTTCCACCCGCACAATTATTCAAGGTACCTATCACAAGTCGTCCAGATGGATCAGCTGATGTTTTTAATCGATCATCGCCAGCCGCTGGCCCTGAAATGAGACATTGGGCACTCAATGCACTAATCCGTCGATTGTATCGGCTCTCTTTTACAAGATGCCATTGAGAGCCTTCTCGCCGTACCTCAACGACCGAATGGCCATGCGCTGAGAGCTCAATATCGACTAAATCTTTGCTTAAACCAGCTTTACTGTTGTTCTGGGTTTTACTCAGCAACATATCGTGAATTGTATATTCGTGATTAACACAAAGCAAACCACGGGAGGAACTTTCAGAACCATAAGGTAATGGAAAGAAACCGACATAGTCATTATTGAAACCAAACTGCCCCTCCTGAGCCACCGATGTTTGGGCCAACGGAGAAAACTCGGGAACCCCCACATGGATAGGGTCTCCCCACCTTAAAAAGACTTGTGTTTTATAACCTTCAGGAACATGAATCGTCTTGTCTATTTCTGTATCGATTTCTTTAAAAGAGAGACTTTTGCCTTCTATAGCAGTCTTTTCCTGCGTTTGGTTTTCAGAAGCTTCAGCTGATAAAGCACCTCCTAAAATTACAGAGGCACTAGCCGCTGAGCCTAATTTTAAAATATCGCGCCGAGAAATTCTTTCCTCCAAAATAGAATCAAGGGGCCGATTCTCACTCAAATTGGTCGGAATGTTATCACTGGCGTCTAAAGGATTTTCATATTCTGGGT
>JALCBQ010000069.1:0-11635 GCA_028066335.1 Pirellulaceae bacterium | reverse complement strand
TCCATTTTCTACTTTCTTCGTTTTGATAAGTCATTATTGAGTAACTATCTAAGAAAACATCATCAAAGCAGGTGGCCTTATTTTATTTGATATTTCTTCCGATAGCACCTATTATTTGCGGTTTATTTTCTATATTTTCTAGCCTCACTTCTGTTCAAAACTCGCCCCTTATGAGCAATCTCGCTGTTCCCTACCTCCTCAAATCTACCCACAAGGATGAATCATTATTAACCTGATAGAGGTAGAAAAACACACCCTTTTTTGGCAAAAACTTACTACTTTTACCCCACTTTTCATCCATTTCTAACATTTCCTGAACTATTTAGACTATTTTTGCACTCTTCTTTTTCTTCATCAGACAATCTACACAAGAGAGTAAAACGAAAAGAGATAAGAGATTCACACAAGAGATTTCTCACGACCCTTCCCCTTTCCCCCTTCAAACAAAACTGTAAAACCGACAACCTATTCTCTTAAATAAAATAAGTTGGCCGTTATAACGGAAACATCTTTTCTGAAAAAATCGGCTCGTTTATATAATTTTTTCTTGAGGTTGTCCCTTTGTTTGGTACCATGGCTAGCGGTGATATGAGCGAGCATCTTGTTGCCTTACTGTCTCTGTTCTTACAGATACGTTTTACAAGTGCCTGTTAATAATCATTGACCTGTTTGTTTTTCCTAACTTTCTTTAAAAGGTATGTTTGGTCTTCAAGCTCTGTGGTTCTTTCAAACTCTGTGGTTCTTTTGTCGATCGGTTGTGTCTTTATTGGCTTATGCCTAAAGTGGTAAAGACCAAAATAACGAGGTGACCTTACGACAGAAAATCGGGCTTCAGAAAATCGGGCTTCATGGAGAGGAGATACCCCCTGCTATCGCTACTTTTATCAAAGGTGCGTAGTCGGTATCGATTCAATGACTTCTATTGAACTGCCTCCCCATACGAATGGGCCCGTTGAACAAAACAGAGGCCAGCTCTACAAGTAAACAGTTTTGCAAACAGTTTTACAAGTAGTGTGGTAAAAGCCAGGTTGGCAGACATATAGTTGCCTGAGTTTTTGGTTGCCTGAGTTTTTGGTTGCCTGAGTTTTTGGTTCGTGTGGTTTCAGTTTGCAGAGATTTGATTCACGGAACCTTGACTCGCACAGAGGGCCTTGACCCGCAGGAATTTCCCTAAGAGGTTTCCCTAGCTAGGGCCTTCTCTGGCCAAGGGATTCGGCCAAAGGGTCTTGGTCGTCGTTCAACTGAACTTTACAGTCCTTTTGACGTACTAACTTTTAAAAAAATTGAGATAAACAAATCTTATCTTTTCAGTTTTCTTGTCTATACTTTTCTATCCTCATTTTTTTGGCAAACTCTCTTTGCTGTTTTGGATCTAATGTTTTCACCAGCATTGATGCTGGCGGGTGAAATGGTCGTGGCTATGTCTCTCCTTTGAGGCCTAATTATTGTTTTCTCACGCTGCGGTCTATTTTAAAACTTTCGGTCCGAAAGTGGTCGGGATTAGGCCCCCGACTAGGTAACAGAAAGAGGTCGTAGTAAAAGGAGGTTGCCATGTCATCTGTTTCGAGCAGTCCGTTTTCTGCTTCACAGCGGAAAACAGGGGAGGCCTTGCCAGCTAACGTCGTTAGTTGCAACGGCTCTCATACCAGCAAAGAACAAAAGACGCACACCCAGCCCGTGCGGCATTACCACCGCATTCAAGAAGTCCGTAAGGAGCAAGGAACAGCCCTCCGTACAGTCGCCCGCAATATGAAAATTGGTATAAAGAGGGCTCGATACGAAGAGCTACCGACGACCAATCTGGATGTTGAGGCGCTTGTTCGGTGGCAAAAAGTTCTGAAGGTTCCCCTCGACGAAATGTTAGAAGAATCGCACGAGATCCTCTCTCGCCCGGTTCAGGAACGTGCTCAGTTAGTACGTATGATGAAAACAGTCGTCTCTATGCAAGAGACCGCTGAAACTGCCCCACTGCAACGAATGGTGCAGACCCTTATTGATCAATTTATCGAGCTTATGCCCGAACTGGCAGAGGTCACCTCGTGGCACTCACTAGGTCAACGACGTAGCCTTAAAGAATATGGACGCGTCGCCCTCGAGCCGATCTCGACCCGTTTTCTTGAAGAGGGATAACCTCTTTCGATTTAACTTTTTAGAACTGGGGCAAAGGGATGAACTTTGCCACTTCAAGGGATGGTTCTAAAAAGGAAGTAGACCATGGCGCTGTTGCCAATGTGGCCCCCTTTTGCTTTCAAAATTGACGTTAGTCCTATTTTTATCGGGGACAATTTTGATAGCTAAATAATTTATCCTGCTTCGTCGCTGCTATTCGGCAGTGCCCGGTCTCTCTTTTTTGACTTCTATCTTTCTAAAACCAAAGCGGAAAAGGTTGTGTAACGGAAATTTAATGTGTGGCTATCGTTTCATAGTGCTAACGTTGCACATTGTTAACTGAGCAATTTTGCTTGAAACTCTTCTTCACAGGCGCGGCAAATCTCTTCGCGAACTGCAGTCGCTTCTTCCCGTGTGAGAGTTTTTTCCAGAGCCCGTAAAGTTACAGAAAAGAGGACCCGCTTTTTCGCCTCTTTTATTTCCTCCTGTGCTCGGAAAATCTCTTGAAACTCAATCTTTTCAAGAAGGTTCCCGGCGGATGCCTGGATCGTTTTGTGGAGATCTTGCCAAAGAACCGATTCACCAACGACAAGATTGATATCTTGTTTGATCGTGGGGAATTTACTCAAATGTTTTTGTGTCGGAATAAGGACAGCCTCTTTGAGTAATCGATCAAGTTTGATTTCAGCAACCGTCGTCGCCTGCTTGAGACCAAAGAGCTTTTGCCCCTTGGCAGATACCTCACCTAGAAATCCCCATAACTCTCCCTCAAGAATGAGGCGACACCCTCTGCCCGCTGCAAAAAAGTCATCCTCGCTCGGTTCAACTGTCAAAGTCAGATCACTATTGATCCGCGACAGTAACAATTCGAGAACCCCTTTTACGGCCAGGAAATCTCGGCTACTCGCTAACGAAAGGAGAGTCGGTTCTTCAGGAGCACCCGATTTTTGCGGAAGATAAATTTTGGCTAACTCATAAAGGTCGACTTGATGATTTCCCAGGGTTTCATTAAATTTTTTACTGCCCAGCAGGCTTGAAACGACCGTACGACGCAGATGGTCAGCACCACGGAGCATCGGCGAGTCGGTAGTGATCGCCCCTTCGTCGGTCCAGGGAGAGAAAGCATCCGACCATTTTTGAGAAACAACACTGGCACTCATCGCTTCACAAAATTGAACCCCCTGCATGACAAGTCGGATTTTGTCAAAGATATGTTCCTGGTCCGTTTTGTGTGAAGCGGCCATAGGTACCCTGGCATCAACCGGAATTTTTTCATACCCAAAAACGCGAGCGATCTCTTCAATAAGATCGATCTCACGGGTAAGGTCACGCCGGAATGTCGGTGGAACGACGACAAGCTTGTTTGCGTCTTTTTCAGATAGCGTTAATTCGAGAGAGAGGAGAATCTTTTCTATCTCTTCTGGTGAAATAGAGATTCCAAGGATCCTCTCTACCTGATTTAGACGGAGCGTAATTGGCTCTCGGTCTGTAACAAGTTCCCCTGCAGTTGCTACACCCGACAACAACGTTCCACCAGCGATTTCGAGGATAAGCTCACAACACCGTCGGCTAGCCCAGTCGATCCCTTTGGGGTCGACCCCCCGTTCAAACCGATACGAAGAGTCACTTGGCAAGTTCAATGTCCGCGAGGCATGGCGAATGGCAAGTGGAGCAAAATCTGCCGCTTCGATAAGGAGGTTTACCGTCTTCTCGGTGACCTCGGACTCGGCACCACCCATCACTCCACCTAAGGCAATAGGCCCATTGGCATCGGCGATAACGCACATCTCGCTAGAGAGTTCATACTCTTTATGATTAATGGCATGAAATTTCTCTTTCTCGACTGCTCGCCGCACAATAATCTGATTCCCTGAGATAGAATCGCGATCAAAAACGTGAAGAGGTTGTCCACATTCCATCAACACATAATTCGAAATGTCGACAACATTGTTCACGCTGGCAATTCCGACCGTCTGCAGCCGGTTTTTGAGCCAATCGGGACTTTCGCCGATTTTGACCCCCTGGATTATTCGGGCCGAATAATAGGGTGCAAGATCAGTCGCCTCGATAGAGATAGAAATCTCATCTTTGACATTCGCTTTTGAGCTTTCTTCGAGCTTTGGCTTAGGCATACGGAATTTGAGACCATAAAGGAGTCCAATTTCCCGCGCGACCCCCAAATGACCAAGACAGTCAGGCCGGTTGCTCGTTACCTCAAGGTCGATCGCCAGATCGCTCTCGTACTCGTTGTTGCCTTCATGGTTTAGGCCACTCATCGTTAACCGCTCTTCGAGATCGGCCTGATCCATATCTAGCGAAACGTATTCTTGCAACCAGTTTTTTGAAACGAGCATGGTCTTATATTCTTGTTTATAAAAGAGAGTTTAACTAACTTTACCAAATTAAAAAAAGTGAACGTCCCACCAGGTCCAAGCCACAAAGAAAAGCATCAAAAAAATTAGAATCAAAACTGGCGTAAAAACTGGACATCATTTTGGTAGAGATCTCGAATATCGGTCACATTATGACGCCGCATACAAAGACGCTCTACCCCAAGACCAAAAGCAAAGCCAGTGACCTCTTCTGGATCATAACCGACCGCCCTAAAGACATTCGGATCGACCATACCAGCTCCACCATATTCGACCCATTTTCCATTCCAGTAAAAATCGGTCTCGACACTCGGTTCAGTAAAGGGGAAAAAGGAGGGACGAAAGCGAACTTTGACCCCTTCTCCCAGATAGCTTTTTGCAAAAAGGTGCATCACTGTCTTCAGGTCGGCCATCGTTACCTTTTCATCGACGTAAAGACCTTCCATCTGATGAAACATCGGATAGTGGGTCGCGTCGGCCGTATCAGGGCGATAAACACGACCTAACGAGACAATCCGAATTGGAGGCTTTGTTTTTTCCATAACCCGGATTTGGACCGTACTCGTTTGACTTCGTAATAACATTGGTGTTTTGTTCGTCTCTTGAGCAAAAGAGAGGTAGAAATTGTCGAGGGGATCCCGTGCAGGATGTTCTTGCGGGATGTTCAGTGCGTTAAAGTTGTGATCTTCATCTTCGACTTCGGGACCACCAACGACTGAAAAACCGAGTCGTCCCATAATGTCAGAGAGCTCTGAAATCGTCTGGGTAATCGGATGAATATGACCCAAAGTGTAAGAAGTCCCTGGGAGAGTCGGATCGAACAGAGGTTGATCCCCTGCAGCGGTCACCCCTGACCGAATTTGGCTCTCAGCTTCATCAAGTGCCTTTTGCAACGCCTGCTTCGTCTCGTTGAGCGCTTTTCCGGCGAGTGGTTTCTCTTCTTTGGAGATTTTGCCGAGCTCTTTTTGCACCTCTTTAAGGAGCCCATTTTTGGCCCCAAGATATTTCACACGTGCCTCTTCTACCAAGGCTTGAGTCGTCGCCTTTTGAAAGTCTGCGTTAGCCGATTCTTTTAAATCTTCAAGACGTTGGGTAAAGGTAACAAGTGCCATCAGTTATTCGGCCCTATTCGTGGAGAGATGATTTATGAAAATAAGATAGGTAACAAGTCGAAGCCGTCCTGTCGTCTTCACAAACGGAACCTATCAAAACAAAGGCACGCCCTAGTAGTAAAGCATGCCTTTCTATTTTAATTTTGTTTCGTTCAAACCGTTACGCAGCCAAGGCAGCTTTCACTTCTTCAACGACTACGGTAAAGGCGGCAGGATCAGAAATTGCCAACTCCGAAAGCATTTTACGATTGAGCTGAATTTCAGCTTTCTTAAGACCGTTAATGAACTGGCCATAACGAAGACCATGTTCCCGTGCTGCTGCATTAAGTCGGACGATCCATAACTTGCGGAAATCTCGTTTTCGTACACGACGATCCCGAAAGGCAAACGCTTCTGCGCGGACAACAGTCTCTTTGACAGTTCGCAGAAGTGTCCCACGTCCACCACGATACCCTTTTGCTTTTTTGTAAAGACGGTTTTTTGCCCTGTTACGGGCCGAACCTTTGGTAGTTCTCATCGGAAATCAAATCCTTATAAGGCACGACAAGGTCTTCTATCGATTCACTCTCACCGAGCGATCTCAATAAAATGTTAGTTACCCACGCACACAATTGTTCAATTTTCGTAAATTCCAGGCGACTTTTTTACACCGTTTGAGAAATAAGCCGTTCGCCTTGACTTTGTAAATACCCTCTGGACATCTACGACTCCATGGCAGCTTTGTTAGGAACCTTTGTTAGGAAACCTTGCCCTCGGTTACCAATTTTGGTAGACAATAAGCTCGAAAAGGGAGCCGCCCCCTAGCCACACCTCTAGGTGACAACGCAAAAAGGTATTAGCTAATGATCTTAATCACTAATATCTTAATAGCTATGTTTGCCAAGAGCCGCTTTTAGATTGTCTTCGTTAGTAACATCGACGGCTGCGGTCCCACGGAGATTCCGTTTGCGCTTTTGCGACATGCGGACAGCCAAGTGGCTCGTCCCCGCCTTACGATGCATTAACTTTCCCGAAGCGGTCAAGCGAAAACGCTTTTTGGCTCCTTTGTGTGTTTTTGCTTTTGGCATAACTTTGTGTCTTTTGTAATTCTGTCTATGAAATTCTATACAAACTGTCCTGAAAAGGGCGTCCTTTAAAACTCCTTATCCAGAAACAGGAAACGGCCCATTATAGATAGTTGCCCGAATATTTAAAGGCCTACGCCCTAATTTTATACGAACTTTTACAAGGGAACCTAAAACCATAATCGAGCCAAAGAGTCCCTACCGGGGCTTCTTCCGAGTCTTACGCTGCCTCCTCCCCTTTTAAAACCTAAAACCCCATGGGAAAAGTTTGCGTAGAAGAAGCCCTTCGGCTAGACTCTGGCTATCGTTCTTTCCTACCACACCACCCCTAGATCCATCTCCCAATATTCCCATAAACTATTGCCATCATTTGAGTTACAAAGTAAATCTACACCTTTTACAATTCCTTTTTTAGCCAAAGCTCCCTCCAATGAGTTCAGAAAGCCGACCAATTGATCAAAATCTTAGGGTCGCTTACCTAACTGCTGGCGCTGCTGGCATGTACTGTGGAAGTTGCCTTGTCGACAATGCTCTTGTCCTTGCCATGCGACACCAAGGGGCCAATGTTCAACTTCTACCGACGTATACTCCAATACGGACCGACGAGGAGAATATTAGCACCGATCAGGTCTTTTTTGGTGGAATTAACATCTATCTCCAACAAAAAATCCCATTTTTTCGTTTCTTACCCCCATTTCTGGACCGTATTTTTGACAACCCCCGCCTTATCCAAATGGCGACAAAAAAATCGACCTCAATCGACGCCAAGTTTCTGGGAGCCCTTTCGCATTCGATGTTGTTGGGAAAACATGGTCATCAAAGAAAGGAAGGCCTTCGTCTTTGTCGGTGGCTACGTGACCACCTGCGTCCTGAGGTTATCGTTCTGAGTAACGTCCTTATTGCCGGTTTTTTGCCAACCCTTAAAGAGCTGTTACCAGAGACGACCATCGTCGTTACCCTCCAGGGAGATGATATTTTTCTTAATGAGCTTTCCCAAAACTATCGAAAAAAGTGTCTCGACCAAATAAAAAAGCTACATCCGTTTGTCGATGGCTACCTCCTCCATAGCGACTACTACAAAAACTATATGACCGACCTCCTAGAGATACCGCCCGAAAAATGTCACCTTGTCCCACTTGGGTTGAACCTTGATGATTTTACCGATAGCCAGCGGCCCTTGGTAAGAACCTCGTCCTCAGCGAACAACGCCGGTCGTTTGGACAAAGTGCCAAGCCATCCCTTTATGATCGGTTACCTAGCTCGCTTGGCACCGGAAAAGGGGCTCCACCTTCTCGTCGACGCATTTATTGAACTCAAAAAAACGACTTCTCTTGACGTTCATCTAAAAATTGCCGGTTGGCTCGGCGACCATAGGATCGACTATGCCCAGGAACAATTTGACAAGTTGGCAGAAGCCGGTCTTCAGGAAAGTTACGAATATGTTGGTTCGGTCGATCGGCAACAGAAACTCGAATTTTTGCAATCGATCGATCTTTTATCAGTTCCGACAACTTACCCTGAGCCTAAAGGACTCTTCGCCCTTGAGGCGGTCGCCTGTGGAGTGCCGACCCTGCTCCCCGATCATGGCGCTCTTCCGGAGTTAACCGGCGAACTCAAATGTGGCCTCCTCTTTGACACCGACGATCCGGCCGATCTCCTCAAAGGGCTACAGACGATCATCACCGATACCGAGCTATACAATCGGCTAAAAATAGCTGGTCGGGAAAATCTTTTTCGCCTTCGAAACAATCAAGACCTTGCCAAAAGACACCTGCAGATTTATTCTGATCTAAGACAAAACCAGGGCTAAAGGCCTTTGATATTGTCATTTCAAAAACGAACCTCACTGGATTAACAAACACAAGGGCCGACAATGGTTACGATCTACCACAACCCACGATGTAGTAAAAGCCGACAAACCTTAGCCCTGCTCGAAGAAAATGGGCACACACCGACTGTTATCGAATATCTAAACGATCCATTTACAGAGGAGAACCTAAAAAAGATCCTTCAAAAGTTGGGCAAAGGCCCCTTGGAGATCTTGCGAAAAGGCGACTACAAAAAGCTCGGTCTTCCACCGGCAACGACCGACGCAGAGCTGCTTGCCCAAATGGTTGCCCATCCGAAAGTTATCGAACGACCGATCGTCGTTTCCGGGGAAAAAGCTGCGCTGGGCCGACCACCCGAAGATGTTCTCGAAATCCTTTAGAGTTTTAGCGAGTGAAAACTTCCCCAAATAAATATGACCCTTTCTTCACTCTTTCGAGTTATCTCTCTTTTTGCGGGCATATTCAAAAACCGGGAAAATCGCCCCTTATTTTTAATACCCTCCCAAGAAGAAATCTCACTAAAACTTATGTTACATATTCTATGAGCAAACGGTATGACCATAGCTCCAGGATAAGACGAACAACACCAAAAGAATACCCTAGTTCTTTCAATTCAGGTTCGTTAAAATGAAGTCGTCCTGCAACGAGCCAAAATCTTGCTACCAGTAGTTTAATACCCGTTTCATGGGTGTATTTCTGATGGGCTGTTCCGATGGTATATATCCCCTTTACTCTTCTGACCCCTTGAATAAGAAAAGGTGCAACGAGGTAAAAGAAGCCCCCTCTCTTTTACCTCGCCCTCTTTGGTGATGACAATGAATTCATCCTCACCTGAACCGACTGATTTACCCGACTTGGCCTCGACGCATACAGGGACATCTTCGCTCGCTGTAAACTCCAATGCCAAGGAATCAAGCCCTATGCCAATCCTCAAGCTGACCGATATTCGTCGAGATTTTCACATGGGTGAGGTGACCGTTTCAGTCTTGCATGGTCTCGACCTGACGGTCTATGAAGGAGAGATACTAGTCATCGTCGGCCCGAGTGGTTCAGGAAAGACGACGATTCTTAATCTTATAGGTGGCCTCGATACTCCGACAGGTGGAACGATTACCTATCGTGGAGACTCTATTAGCGATTTCGACAAACGAAAGCAGACGGCCTATCGGCGTAACGAGATCGGCTTTGTCTTTCAATTTTATAATCTAGCCCCAAATTTGACAGCAAAAGAAAACGTATTAGTAACGACCGAAATTAGTAAAAATCCGATTGATGCAGACGATGTTCTCGAAATGGTCGACCTTTCAGACCGGGCAGAACATTTTCCTTCACAACTTTCTGGTGGCGAACAGCAACGGGTTGCTATTGCCCGTGCTATTGCCAAAAATCCCGACTTACTTCTCTGTGATGAACCGACTGGTGCTCTCGATTTTGAAACGGGGAAAAAAGTCCTTCGTCTTTTGGTCGATCTCAATCGAGATTTGGGAAAGACCATTTTAATGATCACTCACAATGCTGCTCTTGCAGCAATCGCTGACCGAGTCGTCCATATTCGTTCGGGTGAGATTACTGAAATTGAAATAAATGCCTCCCCAATACCACCTGAAGAGGTGACTTGGTGAACCAATTGAATCGAAAACTCATTCGCGAATTTTGGCATGCCAAGGGGTTATTGCTTGCCATTACGCTGATGATTGCTCTTGGGGTTATGTGCCTCGTAACGATGCAAAGTGCCTATCGAAACCTTTTAGCGGCCAAAATTGATTATTATCATCAGTGTCAAATGGCTCACTTTTGGATCGACTTAAAAAAAGTTGCTCTTTCAGATATCCCGGATCTTTCCAAGTACCCCTCCATTCGAACCCTCGATTCCCGCCTCTCATTTCCAGCAACCCTCGACTGGCACCTTAAGCCTGAGCCACTCAACTGCAAAGTCGTCTCTCTCCCTGACAGACCGAAAAATCATTTATGCAAAATTATTTTGCACAGAGGAACTTATTTTACGGAACGAAACTCGAACGAGGTTATCCTAAGTACCAAATTTGCTGAATCGAACGAGATACAGCCAGGTGACTCGGTCCACCTGCTATTGAATAACCGTCGTGAAGAATTCACCGTTGTCGGTACCGCATATAGTAGTGAATTCACCTACATGACACCTCCAGGTGAATTGCTCCCTTCACCAGAAAATTACGGCATTTGTTACCTGAAACGTTCGTACGCTGAGGAACTGTTTGACTTTCAGGCGGCTGCGAACCAGCTTCTTGGTGAGTTCCACCCTTTGCCCGACAGCTCGAAGTACCGCCTACTCGAAGATCTCAAGCAAGAGCTGGAGCCCTATGGTCTTATTCGAGGAACGCTACTAAAAGATCAAACTTCAAATCAGTTTCTAACGAACGAAATTCAAGGGGTTGCCTCCTTTTCGTTTTTTCTTCCGACCGTTTTTTTGACCGTCGCTGCCCTCGTCCTTAATGTCTTAATGACACGTTTGGCTAAGCGGCAACGGGTCGTTATTGGCACTTTCAAAGCGTTAGGATATACCGACGGGCAACTTTTCCTCTATTTTTTAAAATTTGGTTTCGTCGTTGGAGTAGCAGGCTCACTTTGCGGTTCCTTTTTTGGAATATTATTAGCCGGTGGGATGACGGCTCTTTACGGCTATTTTTTTGAATTCCCGAACCTTATCAGCGAGGTTTTCTGGTACCCACACTTTATAGGACTAGTGGCAAGTCTGTTCTGCTCTGTTCTGGGGAGCATTTTTGGTGCTCGCCACTCCCTCAAGCTTCAACCCGCAGAAGCGATGCGAGCCGAAGCCCCTATCCAGGGTGGCCATATCTGGCTCGAACGCCTTTCCTCTTTTTGGCAAGCGTTAAGCCCTTCTTGGCGACTCGCTCTACGCTCTCTTTTTCGAGCACGTCTCCGCTCATTATCAAATTTTATTGCAGCGATGATGGGGACAGCGATCCTCTCAAGTGGCCTTTTAATGACATCGTCGCAAGTCTTCTTCATTGACTTTCAGTTCGATAAAACAATGCGCAGCGATGTCGATCTGGCCCTGAAAAATATCCAAGGTCGCCAGGTCGTTGACGAAGTCCTCGATCTTCCGGGGGTCTACTATGCCGAACCGAGCTATCTGTACGGCTGTACCC
>JALCBQ010000068.1 GCA_028066335.1 Pirellulaceae bacterium | reverse complement strand
CATGAGGACAGCGCCGACAATAATGCCGAGAAAGAACATAAATAGCTTATCAAACATTAGTTACCTGCATAAATAGATAGGAAAAGATTTTGTAAGTAGGCGCCCTTTATACCAAAGAATCGCATACTGTAAAACACCAGTACTTCCGGAGATGAAACATCCTTTCGATTTAATAAAACCCTTTCCATTTATATCTCTTTTTGGTAAAAACATAGGGAGCAAATTTTGCCTCAACTTGTGAGTAATTGCAAAGGCTTACTTTACCTTTAATGTGCGACGCCCCGTGTAATGACACAACCAATAGCCGATCCGCTACCCGGACAGTCAAAGACTGAATTCAATATCCTCGCCGAGTTTATACGTAATTGCAAAAAGAGGAAGAAAACGAGCAAACTCGCCGATTCACTCGGAAACGAAGCGACGGGAGGGGAGCTACTTACTAAAACGCTTGTCTTAAAGCAACTTCTTGAGACCAAGATTTTGCAAGCAGACGAGAAGTATATCGGCGTTCTACTGCCACCGAGTGTCGCTGGTTGCATGGTAAATGTTGCCATTGCCATGGTAGGTAAAGTCTCTGTCAACCTTAACTATACCTCGTCCGAAGAGATCCTCAATTACTGCATAAAATCTGGAGAGATTCAACATGTTTTAACAAGCCGGAAATTCATGCAAAAGCTTGATTTGAGTCTCAATGCCGAAGTAATCTACCTGGAAGATCTTAAGCCCCTAGTAACCCTCGGCATGAAGCTATCAGCCTATTGGAATAGCACATTTGTGCCGGCTGAACGGCTCATTACCAAACTAGGCCTCGAGCACCAAGACAATAATGAAGAATTAACTCTTGTGTTTACTTCAGGATCGACTGGAAACCCTAAGGGCGTTTTGTTGACCTACGGAAACATTGCATCGAACATTGATGCTTTTGCTAAGGCTGTATTGATTCAGTCGACTGACAGCATCACGGGGGTACTCCCATTTTTTCACTCGTTTGGCTATACAGTGACGTTGTGGGGCGTTATGTCTTTGGACATAAGAGGTGCCTACCACTACAACCCCCTGGAGGCAAAGCAGGTTGGCAAACTATGCCAGAAACACAAAACGACAATCTTGTTAGCGACCCCAACCTTTCTTCGGTCTTATATTAAACGATGTAACGTCGAGCAGTTTCAAAACCTAAATCTAGTCGTTGTTGGTGCCGAAAAGTTGCCTGATGATATGACCGAGAAATTTAAAGAAAAGTTTGGATTTGCGCCGGTTGAAGGCTATGGCGTTACTGAACTTTCTCCTGTTGTGTCAGTAAATGTACCAACCTCACGGAATGCAGATCCAAATGTTGGAGGTGTTAAAGTCGGCTCTGTTGGGCGTCCTCTAAATGGGATTGCTGCGAAAATCGTTCATCCTGAAACGAATGAAGACCTTCCTCAAGGAGAATCTGGGATGCTCCTGATCAGGGGCCCTAATGTGATGAAGGGGTATTTAAAACAACCAGAAAAAACAGCCGAGGTTCTTAAACAAGGATGGTATACAACAGGAGATATTGCCTATCTTGACGAAGATAACTTTATATTCATAACAGGTCGACAGAGTCGTTTTTCCAAAATCAGTGGTGAGATGGTCCCCCACGTTAAAGTAGAAGAGGCCATCAACCAAATTTTACATTCTGATGAACATGAAATGCTCTTAGCCGCGGTAACAGCCGTCCCCGATGAAAAAAAGGGGGAGCAGCTCGTCGTTTTGCATTTACCCCTTGAGAAAAAGATTGCCGATATTTTGGTATCTCTTAAAGAGAAAGGGATGCCAAATCTGTTCTTGCCGGCTGAGCACTATTTCTTTGAGGTTGAGGATTTACCGCTATTGGGAAGTGGAAAACTAGATTTAAAAACGGTAAAAAAAATTGCTTTGGAAAAGGCAGGAAAGGCCTAAGAAAAGCTCATAAAAAAGAAATTCTTGTAAAACCGAATATTTGGTTGTTTTTCCACTTATAAAACCGTTATAATTGCCCGTACCCCCTTGTTTGAAAAATTTGTGTAACAGGTACGGCCCCCGAGAGAAAAAGACGAAACAAAATGGGTGGTTTCTCTTTTAAAAGGAGTTTCTCTTGAATTCTTCTGTCGGTATTACGGTTGTCTTACCTGTCCAAAATTGTCAGCGCCATGTTGTGCCAATTTTGGAAGACACTCTTGATGTCTTGGCGGCAATTACTCCCTATTTTCAAATTGTCGTCATTGATTTGGCTTCGGAAGATTATACCTACGAGCTTACCGTCGAGTTGGCTTACAAATATCCCCAACTCGATGCTTTGCGCCTAGCCCCTGAGCTTCCACCGCAGCTTCATTCAAAGAAAGTTCGTGAATACAGTCTTCGCTCTTCTCGATACTGTGTCTCGGCAATTCTTCCTATAAATTGGCGTTTGACGGCGCAACAAGCCTACGAGCTTATGGAAAATGTCGCTTTGTACGCCTGGAGGCAAGAAAATGAGCAAGCTGATAGTGCAAAAGAAAAAGAAGAGGGCCTTGCCCATACCCAGCCTCCGGGACCTCACGCGAAAAAGCTCGTAGGAACGCAATCTTCTTGGGGTGCAGAACTAAGTATCAAAGAATCAGCTCTCTAGTTAGTCACCTGAGTTTTCAGCCTGCGTCTATTTTAGGTGTCTGCTCCATTATGGCTCTTTTGGCAATAGCTTGCTTAATTCTTTTCTCAGTGAACAGCACGGCCTCTCTTATTAAGGGTTATTCTCGAGTTTCCTTATTGTCCGTATTCGGCAAGACGACTCAAAAAATGTATAACTGGCACAACCGCTTTGTTTTTCCAAAGAAGATATCTTACCTCTGTTAAGGAATTCGCCTTAGTACTGGGATACAAGGTCTAGCATCTCTCCTCTTTTTCTGTTTTGGTAAATTAGGACCTCTCATTTATAGAACATCTTGGAAGATATCGAATTGACCAGATATCTGACAGTGGCACTTCTCGGCAGTGGTTCAGCAATACTCTCGTCGATGGAGAGGTTTAGTAGTCAGAAGATTAACAGGAGCAGATGACGAACGAGATTCTAGAGCAACCGTTGCGAACTTTTAGTCGTCAAAAGAAGCTTGTCGTAAATATCTTTCTGTTACCGGAATTCTCGAAACCCGAGAGAGCCTAGTAGGGTATATAGTCTTATGAGATTTTATCTATTGAAGGAGAGAACAAATGAACACAAATAGAGCCCTAAGTAAGACGATAATACTCGGATTTCTGTTTTTGCTTTGTTTTGCAAAGGCCCATGGACAAGACCCGACACTTCCAAAACACCATAAAGCCCTTTCCGAATATAGTGATTTGCACGATGGCAAGGCACTCCTTATTATGATCGAGGGAAAGGTCGTCTTTGAATCGTATGCAAATAAACTTGGAGAAACATTAGGGCATCCCCTTGCAAGTGGAACCAAAAGCTTTACTGGGGTTCTCGCCGCCTGCGCAGCAAAAGATGGTCTCCTAACCCTTGATGAAAAGGTAAGCGATACCATCATTGAGTGGAAAGAGGATAAACTAAAGGCAGAAATTACAATACGCCAATTACTTTCACTGACAAGTGGTATCGATCCCGGAAAAAGTGGCAAGGGTGTTCCCAGTTACAAAGAGTCTATCCAATCTACAATGAAGGATATGCCGGGAAAGCGGTTCCGATATGGACCAGCACCCTTTCAAATTTTTGGAGAACTCCTTCATAGAAAGCTAAAAGATGAATCTGTAAACGACTATTTAAAAAAACGGATTCTCGATCCCATCGGTATGAAACCAACTTTTTGGCGAAAGGACAAAGACAAAAATCCTCACCTCCCATCGGGAGCAACATTTAATGCAAAAGAATGGGCTAAATTTGGCGAACTTGTCCGCCTGAAAGGGGTTTGGCAAGGTGAGGAGTTACTCGACCCAGATGTTCTAGACGCTTGCTTTGAACCGAGTGGCGCAAATCCACGCTATGGCGTTTCTTTCTGGTTAGGCAATAAAAAAATAAAACATATTCCTGAGGATATCGTTTATGCGGCTGGCAAGGGACATCAACGTCTTTATATTTCACGAAAACACAAATTGGTCGTTGTAAGGCAATCGCCAGTTTTTAGTACCGCCCCCTTTAACGATGAGGAGTTCCTCAGTCTATTGTTTACCGGAGAAAAGCGAACCGTCGAGAAAAAAGTTTCTGAGAATATCAAAAGACGCGCCAAATCGTTCTTGAGATTGTATGATAAGAACGGAAATAATGAGCTTTCCAAAGATGAGCTGACTGAAAATTTTGCATCACTACTTCTTCAGTTCGATTTTGATAACAATGGTGAGCTTTCGGAAGAAGAACTTGTCCGCATCTTGTCTCTGCGCAGAATTAACGGTGATCCATCGAAAAGGTTTGCTGGACGACTAACGCCTATATAATACAAGCAGGAAAAACAATTGTCTCTGCTTGCCAGTAGAACTAGGAAAAAATAGAGCATCTAGTGACGGATCAACAGAAGGTCGCCAGCTATTTTTGACAGAGTCCTATTGCCGCAATCCTATTTACTAACTGAAAAGAAGAAATTCTTGAGGACTGTTGGAAGATTGTGGAGGTTTCGTGGCAATGAAAATGTAAGAGCAGTGAATGTAAGAGCAGTGCTAGCACTCAGCTCAATTTAGTGGATGGACGTAAGGTCTGAATAATCTTTGATTTTACTTAAGGTTGAGCGTCCAGACTTTTACTGTGTTGTCTTCGCACCCTGAGACGAGCGTCTTACCATCACGACTAAAATCGATTGACCGAACGACATCATTGTGTCCCTTTAGCACCATCACCTCCTTTTGGGTCTCTATCTCATAGACTCGAATATCATTACCTATAATTTTACCAACCTCTGCTGAGACTAAGTACTTACCATCTGGCGAAAATGCTATATCAGTAAAGTCGGTTCCAGGTACCTTGTGCTTGAAGGTAGCTGTAATTTTATTTGTTTTGCTGTCCCATAATTTAAGGGCATCTAGAAAAAATGAAGTTGCC
Organism: Pirellulaceae bacterium; assembly: GCA_028066335.1. Taxonomy (GTDB): domain Bacteria; phylum Planctomycetota; class Planctomycetia; order Pirellulales; family Pirellulaceae; genus JALCBQ01. The sequence goes on along the minus strand of JALCBQ010000068.1, from coordinate 10,340 downwards.
AAAATCTTGCCGTCTGGACTGATCGCAAGAAAGTTAATGTTATTCTTTGTTCTGATTCGCTTTATTGGCTTTTTTGTTTTTAAATCCCATATCGTGTAGGCTTGATCCGACTCTGTAGAGATCAAAGTGTTGCTATCTGGAGGGAAAACAATGTTTTTAATGTGGTCAGGGGAGCCAGTTAATTTTGATTCTAACTCCTTAGTATTAACATTCCATATATAGATTATTTTGTTTGAACATGAGGCAGCAACAAGTTTACTATCATGACTGAAATCAACATCACTTAAAATATGGAAATCTGGGTTATCTAAGATACTAAAGCTCGCAATATTCTTGTGATTTTTTGTATCGAATAAGAGCAGGCCGTTCCATGTTGTGACTGCCAGAACCTTCCCATCTGGACTGAAGTCAACCGCAGTAACATTGATTTCAGTTTGAACCTGAGTTATCGGTGCTCCTGTCTCTTTATCCCACAGCTGAACAAATAATTCGTTGAAGCTTGACGAGGCAACCAATTTACCATCAGGGCTTACAGCGACCGAGTTAATACTGGCTTTATGCCCCTTGAGTGTTTTACTTGTGTAGTCGGCCTCAAGCCCATAAGCAAGGAGAGGAACCAATAAAACTAACAGGACAATGAGAATGGCAAAGACTTTGTATTTCATGGTTTTGTATCTATACAGTTGAATAAAAGGGGAACTGGCTTGCCGAATACCAAACACCATACTCCCCCTCTAGCTTACGAGATAGCTTTAGTTTTTGTAAATGGTAATTAGAACCAATCGTAAATAGATCGGCGCCCAATGCTCGTTTTACTTTCACCTTTTTTCCAAAGTCGCAAAGAGGAATTCCGTGTTTCAGGAAAGCCAAAAATACCCTCATTCCCGGACCATCTAGTTGAAGCTGCTGAAAAACCTGTACTCTATCTGTTCGATTGTGGCGTAAAATGAAAATAGCCACCTATAAAAGGTGGCGACTGTAAACAGATAATTTATTGACTTTTTTCGGAACTATTCGACACCCCAGCCATCGTTAAACCAGGTCGTTTTGGTACTGCGGCGAGTCGTGTAATTTTTGTAGGGGTCAAAACGTTCAAACTGTAGAAATTTAATGAATGCGTCGGCTGGTATTTTGAGAAACTGAGAGACGAGATCTGTTTTTTCACTATCTGGTGACCAGCTTCCCAAAAGGGTTGGATCTCGTTCAAGTAATTCTTCGAGGTAATCGATATCGTGCTGAGTAATCACGGCGTACGGGTACTGATGTTTACAAGCAAAATTGAGCATTCGGCTCGCTAGCGTTCGTATCTGTGGGTGACCATGAGGACCGGCCAAAGAAGCTTCTGCCAATTGCCAGATTGAAATAAAACCATCTTCGTCCTCTCCTGAATAATCCAAAGAGACTTGCAGCTCGTTGCTCGTTTCGTCGGCGATTGCTACTTCGAGGGTCGGTTCTAGGTCTGTACTGGCCGGTTCTGTTGGATCGATCGGCCCTTCGGTATTGGTCTCCTGATTTAATTCAGGGGTTGGTTGTTGATCTCGTTCTTGGGTTTGTAGGTTGTTATCGGTAGAGACTCCCTCAATTTCCATTTGTTGCTTATCCTAATTTATTGTACTTTTACATTTTAAAGAGCGCCACATCCTGTGATCTACACTAAATCAGCAGGCACCATTTCGTCGGTTTTTATGTCCTTGCCTGTACGGTTTCTCTAGCCCTTTCCTCCCGACAAGCTTGCTATCATTACAGTCTCTATAACATCTTTTTAAAAGAAGTATGGGTCTCAAGGAAAACACATTGAAGAGAATTCAGATGATTTTTTAAGCCGACTTTTTATTGAAATGAAAATCTTATGTTCATCTACCATTCTGGCAATAGGGAAAGAGGCCACTTTGAAAGAGAAAAGGGAAATTATTCGCGGAGCGGCTTTCCCTAAATGTTAGCACGAAGAAAAGCGAACGATCTTCGTTTCCGTAATGAGAAAGTCAAGTGGGACATCTAGGGAGTCGGCTGGTACCTTATCAACAACCTGGCAGTCAAAAGACAACCCAACAGAAGCAACCTTTTTAGGGCAGGCTTGTAAAAAACGGTCGTAGTACCCTTTCCCATAGCCTAGGCGGTTTCCTTGCCGATCGAATGCCACTCCGGGTACCAAAACAAGATCAAGATCAGCCGGTTTGACCTGGCGGTCTTTCTTCTCTCTCAACGAGAGGAGAGGCTCTGGAACTCCGTATTTTCCAGGGGTTAGCTCTTTAAGTGAATGAAGATGGAAAAGGGAAAGTTGATTCCTTCCTGCCGACCAAGGGACGGCGACTCGTTTTGTGTTTAGTGCTTCTGCGATCGCCCCTTGCGTTTGAACTTCCTCTCGAAAATCGACATAAAAAAGGACTGTCGACGCTCGCTGATAAATCGGCATGGTATAAAGTCGGTCGATAATCGCCTGGCTCCGTTTTTCCCTATCTGTCAGGGCAGCCCGTCTTTCGAGCACTTTTGGCCGTAAAAGTTTTTTTTGTTTGGAAAGGGACATAAAAGTAACCCAACAGAAAGACCCAAAAAGGGGGATGTACAGCGAGCACTGCTCTCTTCAGTTTTACACCGATGTTAGTCTAGCGAAACAGACCACCAGTGGCAATAACATGGGCAGCCAATTTGGCCGTCATAAAGACACCTTGAATATTCGATACAGGCCATATTTTTCCTCAGAGTGCCCTATTCGTTTACTCTTAACTAAAAAGCGTAATAGGTGAACTGGGAAGGCAAACTTCCCTTCACTTGGCTATTTCCCTCATTTTGTTTCATTGTGCATTCCGATATCTTTTCACAACAAGAGTTTCCACCCCAAACAAATTTTTACAAACATATATTGCTCTACCTTTTTGACAGGAAGGTCTCTCCGATGCTCAAAGGCAAATATTCGACTATTTTTTCACTTCTTTTTCTCCTCACTTTCCCCACCATAATTGTCGGACAAGAGAAAGCCTACTACGACTTTCAAGATGAGATGGCCCCCGCCCCAATGTGTGGAGAAGGGCTTGGAGAGTTCCACGAAGTGTATGAAGAGCCATGTGTTAAGCATGACCCACCACTGATACTGACAATGCCTGAAAATAGACGAACACTTCACTGGAATGATACCGAGGATCTCCCTGAGACAATTTTTCAAGATTTTTACACTAGCTACGTCGACTTCTGTTATGAAAACTCGAACCAATGGTGGGAGGTGGCCACACACAAGAAGAATTTTTATTGCCTTGGCTACGAAGAAGAAGATTTGCTTATTGAAACAACTCCTGCTCCCACATCGTTGGTAACCGATGCGGTCACATTCGCTACCAGGTATCCCAGTGACTGGTCTTGCCACCTTGCTGCTTATACCGAGAAGGTCGAAGCCCTTTCGAATCATTACCTTCTAAAATACCTTTACGCAGCAGAGGAGCATCCTCCCGAATTCATTTATAACGAATATGAGACAAGCACCGTTTACTACGCCGAGCAAGATAGCCAATATTTTATCGAGAACCTTCAAAACCACCTCAAACAAGAAATGGCTCAGTTTCAAAGTCACTTCTCACTAACAAACTTAAAAGCTTGTGGCAGTAAGGTTCTAAGCCCTGTTAAGTCGGGCCTTAAAACGGCTGCTTATGAAGTTGCAACCAACCTCGAAGTCGTTTTCTATTACCCTAACGAGGACGGGACAGAAAGTTTTGAACAGCCTGTACCTTCTCGAGAATGGGCTGAGGAAGAAATTTATCCTATGTGTGGTGAATCGCTATGGGACACCGAGCTAGCAGACGATGGATTGAACCAACCTTGGTAAATTCGGTTCGGTTGAGCAGTGTGGAACCATCTCTCCCACCCTAAACGCAAGGGTTCTACAATACTAAGGATCCGTCTTCTTGAGAGGTCTCCAATTTTTTCCATCCTTGTTGTATAGAAGTGACGAAAAGGCTCAACTGAGGTTCCGCTCCCATTGAAGAAATGGTAAAGTTGGTAAATGGTTTAGTGGACGAAACCTCTAGGCAAGCGGAAAAGAGTTTCTGCCGGAAAACAACTTAGAGGTACAAACCTTTAACCCAAAGGGCTAAAGGGGGACAAAACGTCGTCTGTGAGTTGGCAAGGGGGTAAAATAGACAAATTTAGGTGAAAAATAGGGCAATTGATAGAAAACTCCCCCATTAGGCCACTTTTTTACACTAAGATAAACAGTGTGTGCAGCTTGCAAAAATTATTTTGTGTTTTTTTGTGGTCTTTTGTGTAATCTCAAATACAATAAACTGTGTTGAGTCGGTATTTTGCGCAAATTGCAAAGGCCGTCTAAACAAATAGAGTGTAGAAGCATGGAGCATTATTGCTCCTTTGATAGGCCTTTTTGTGTAGGCCTTAGAAGCTTTGTACTGCGTTTTCTAAAAGCACGTGTTTGCTAATTAAACACGCTATTGCAATAGCGAACCCACACGACAACTTTGACTAAAAACTTATTTACAAATTTCCAGACATCTTCATTTTCTGGTTGGAGTAGAGCATGATGTTGAGAAAGGGTCAGGTTTTTCTGACAGCTCCTTTGTTATTGTTTGCCTTGGTAGTAAGTGCATTGACGAGCCCCAAAACCCAGGCAGCTATTTCTAGCCAAAGCGACGACCGCCAGCCCTCCCGGTTGGCGACGTATGAAAAGGCTACGGGTGAAACTTACTTTGCCTTGAGCCTTAACTCGCAACAAGAACCTTCAACGGTAAAAAAGACCCAGGTTCTCCTCGTTGTCGATACTTCAGCGAGTCAAGTCGGTGTTTTTCGGGAGGATACTCTCCGGGCCGTCAACGCCTTTTTGAACGATTTACCCGAAGAGGCTCTCGTTCAGCTATGGGCTGTTGATGTGGCGCCCGCTCCTTTATCCGATGGTTTTTACGGTCCTCAAAGCTTGCAAATCAAAGAAGCTCTTGCGAGGCTTGAGAACCGCGTTCCTCTCGGGGCAACCAACATGGTTCGTCTTTTTGAGAAAGTCGCACGGACCGAATTTGATACTCAGTTGCCAAAGAATGTCGTCTACATTGGTGATGGGATTAGTAACGCCAATTTTGTGAACGAAGATGAATACAGATCACTTATTGATCAACTGACACGAGAAAACATTTCCGTTTCGACCTTTGCTATTGGTCTTGACCAAAACATCCATTTTGTCGCTAGCTTGGCCAATCAGACAGGGGGCCTTCTTTTTCAAGACTCCAACCAGGCAGGGTCTGCCGGCGCAGCGGGACGATTCTTTGCTCGAGCCGTTCAAACACCTGTTTTTTGGCCGACAGAGGTGACTCTCCCGCAACAATTTTCTTTGACCCTCCCGGCTCAACTTCCACCTGTTCGACAAGACCGAGACACAATCCTTATCGGTAAGTGGGCAACACAGCCAAGTGAAGAGTCTACCAAGCTAACCCTTGCCGTTACTGGTACTACTACCGGAAAAACCTCCAGCCAAACCTGGGAACTTCACAAAGATTCGCCCGCTGACGACTTTGCGTTTTTACCTCATCTTGTCGAGGAGACCAAAGGGAATGGTGGTCTTACGCTGCCAACCCTCGGTTCCGAAGGCCTTCGACGTATTCGTAGCACGATTAATAACGATGCCCGTATTTTGGCTAAGCTTAGCAAACAGCTTGTCTCTAGTGGCGATCTTAGCCAAGCAGAAGAACTCGCCAATGCAGCTCTTGAGACCGACGGTGGTAACGTTGAAGCGAAACATCTTCTAAAAATAATTTCGGCAAAGCGTGCGGAAGGTCAAACTATCCAAGAGGAAAAGGGAAAAACATCTCAAACTCTTGCAGAACAGTTAGCTGTTCTAAAATACCAAGATGGACAGGATCGTGGCCTTCGCATGATAGGCCAAAAACAAGACGATAAAAAGAAACAGCAAGACCGTCTGGGCGGATTTATTGAAGCGAGAAAACAACTTGCAGAACGAATGGAAGCGGTCATTGATGTCGAACTCAAAGAGGCACGCAAACTCTTTAAAATCGAACCTCAAGAAGCAATCAATAATCTTAAGCTCCATCTCCGTTCGGTCGATAGCTCGCCTGAATTGGATGCAGAGACCCGTACCCGACTTCAGGCCAAGTTAACAAGTGCAATTAAAACACTTGCAAATCAAAAAGAGAGGGTCGAGGCCGATCGCGCCGAAGCCGAAAAACAACGTGCTCAACAGGCCGAAAAAGTCCGTCTTGCTCGACAAACTCAACGAGAACGGGCAGAGTACACGGCATTGCTCAATCGTTTTGAAGCCCTTATGGCCGAAGGAAAATACCGAATTGCTGAGGACGAGATTGCCACGAAAGCACTTGAAATCGGACCTGAAAATCCTGTCAGTAAAGTTGCCGAGCTTACAGCCCGTCAAAAATTTAATCAAAGTGAAAACGTTCGTTTGAGGAATTTGCGCCAAAGTAATGCCTTACGGACACTCTATCAAGTTGAACTCGCTCACGTTCCTTTCCCGGGGGAGCCACCTGTCGTCTACCCTGATCTGGAAACGTGGCGACGACTTACTGAGCGACGTAAAAAATACGCCTCGTTTGCTCTTCAAGCGACAACTCCACGTGAAGAGGCGATCTATAAAGCGCTTGATACAGAAATATCAATCCCATTTGACGAAGAGATCGCTCTTACGGAAGTCATAGGATATATTGAAAGTAACACAGAAGGTGATCTTAAATTTAAAGTCAATCATAATGTGTTAGGTGAGGACAACATCGAGTTCGATAGTCTTTTATCTACTGAGGCCAACTATTCGACAATTTCACTTCGTGCAGCTCTTAAGCTCATTCTTAGTGAGCATGACCTCACCTACGTTGTCAAAGACGAAGTTCTTCAAATTACAACTCTAGCTGACGCCCAAGAGAAGAATGGCATTACCCGTGTCTATCCTGTCGGCGACCTTGTCGTACCTGTTCAAACAGGTGGCGGCTTTGGCGGAGGAGGAAACTTTGGTGGAGGAAACTTTGGTGGAGGAAACTTTGGCGGAGGTGGAAACTTCGGTGGAGGAAACTTTGGCGGAGGTGGAAACTTCGGTGGAGGAAACTTTGGTGGAGGAAACTTTGGTGGAGGAAACTTTGGTGGAGGAAACTTCGGTGGAGGTGGTCGCGGTTTCTTTATTGCAGATGAGCTTTCCTTTGCGGACAAAGTTACCAAAGCAGATGATAAAAAATCGAAAAGCCAGCCACAGTTAAACAAAACCCAGGAAGAAAAATGGGCCGCCCATAGTGCGAAACTGCGAAGCGATGTCCAAAAACTGATGACTTCCTATCAGTTTCGTGAAGTGGCCGACCGCCTCTATGCGGAATTACGAGAAGGACATACCGAGCATTGGATGTATGAAACGCTTGTATTAGCCCTTCGTGGGGCAGACGCTCCCGAGGCAGAACTTGAGCGTGCTTTTTTAGCGATCGTTGATTTCCAAAAATCTCCTGAAGATATCATGTACTCGGCCTTGTATGCAACGAAACTTGGTCTTGATGAAACGGCTCTTGGGATTTTCAAAGATGTCTCCCAACAATATCCAGAGTTACCCGAGCCTTATATTCAAGGCCTTGCCATTGCGAAGCGAATTGATAGTATTGATGACCTACAATGGGCATGTGCTGGAATTCTCGGGCAAGCTTGGGATGAAGAAGATAATGAGATTGAAGCCGAAGCGTACCGAGTTGCTGTTTCAACTCTTTCACGATTAACTCGTGAAGAGCAACAAGCTCGCGCTGCTACCTTCTTCGCTGCTTTGCAGGATGCCACCCAGCGGGATCTTATTATCCGCGTTTCATGGACTGGAGAGGCCGATATCGATCTCTTCGTCCAAGAGCCAAATGGAACTATTTGTTCTCTGAACTCTCGACGTACTCTTTCAGGTGGTCTTTTGCTAAAGGATAGCTTTTCATCACCTTCTCAGCGGGAAGATGGCCGTTATTCGGAGGTTTATGTTTGCCCCAAAGGTTTTAGTGGTGATTACAAAGTATTGCTCCGCAAAGTCTGGGGAGAAGTCGCTGCTGGCTCGGTGACAATTGAGGCTTATACAAATTTTGGCACGAAAGAGCAAGCCTTCCGCTCTGGTCAAGTCGATCTTTCAACCCACAGCCAAAGTGCGGGTACCTTTACCCTTGCCAACGGACGACGAACTGAGCCGCTGGAAAAGGCACGCGTTCAAACGATTGCAAGAAATCAGATTGCAATGGGACAAGCACTTGCTCAACAGCTTAATGAGGCAGCCCAGCGTGGTGGTGGATCGGCTGCTGACGAGTTGAGCCAATCTCGTGGCCAACAAGAATCAACGGCCCTCGTTTCCAACGATGTACTTGGCCTAAACCGGCGATCGGCACTCGGTTTTCGACGCCGCTCCTCGGTCGGTTATCGTCCTGAGATTACTCAAATCCCTGAAGGTGCTTTCCTCACGGTAAATAGCGCTGTCATCTCGGCAGACCGACGCTATGTCCGGTTGTCACCAATCCCGAACTTTACCGGTGTAACGGAAGTCAATCAGTTTAACACCGTTGATGGTCAAACTGGAGGCACCGGTGGTCAACAAGGTACTACTCAACAAGGGAATGATGGTGGCGGTCTATAAGACGGTGGAAAGGCCTGTGCTGGCCCTGGCTGCTAGCAACAACCCCTTAGACTTGACATCGTTAAAATTTTTCCAAAAGCTACCCTCGAAATGGGTAGCTTTTTTATTTTATACTTCTCTTTTACAATAAAGCACTCAGCTTATTTCTTTTCTATTTAGGTGTGCTCTCTGAGCAATCAAAAAAGGTTGCTGAAGCTTGTAACCTTTGAGCTATTACTCTCCAGCTTATATGGTTTTATGGATTTATATTGGCAAAACAAGATTGTTTTAATTACCGGCGGTTCTTCTGGCTTGGGAAAGGTTTTGGCTCGCCATTTTTTGGAAAATAGTGCCCAGGTCATTCTCGTGGCTCGCCATGAAAAGGGGCTCTCCGATGCCGTCGATGAGTTGCAGGCTATCTCTTCGAAGGTTAGCCTCCTAGCTGCTGACGTGACTTCTACTGAATCGGTAGAGGAACTATACGATCAAGTCAGTAAAAAATACAGTCGACTTGACCTTCTTCTCAATGTGGCGGGGCGATCTACGAGAGGAAATGCGCTGGAAGTTCCAGTCGAAGAGTTCCAGGAAATCTGGGACCTAAACTTTCTATCGATTGTTCGAACAACCCAAACATTCGCCCCATTGCTCAAAGACTCTCAGGGAACAATTGTGAATATAGGGTCCCTTGCCTCAAAGGGGGTCTCACCTTTTTTAGGTGCCTACCCCGTAAGTAAATTTTCGGTCGCGGCCTACTCGGCTCAAATTCGCCAAGAACTCCAGCCGTTTGGTGTTCATGTCCTTTTAGTCTGCCCAGGCCCAATCCACCGAAGCGATAGTAACAGCCGCTATCTTAAAGAGGCAAAGGGGCTCCCGGGTGATGCCGGAAAGCCTGGAGGAGGGATTCAAATAGCAGGCCTTGATGCCGACCGTTTAGCCGACAAGATTTTGCTCTATGCTAAAAAGAAAAGGGCCGAGCTGATTATGCCGGCCAAGGCTAAAATTTTGTTCGTCCTTTCGCAAATTTCACCCCGATTAGGCGACTGGATTATCAAGATTGTGGGCCCTAAAAAATAAACTTTGGTACCCTATAAAGGAGAATGCACTGTGAACGAAGAAGCTCAGGCGGCAGGTGTTGCAATGCTTGGTGGAATAGAATAGTTCTTTATTTTTTAATCTGGAGAATGAAGTGTTTGCTTGGAAAAATTTACTAATCTTGGTCTTAGTAATCCCTGGCTTCCTTGGCTGCACCCTTTTAGCAGATGATAGAACACAGTTCGTGTATCAGCCCGCGAAGGGAGAGCCTATCTATGTTGATGAGGTCAGACCTTTGGGGAAAGGGGTGTCCCCTGGTGCCCTAGCATTAGGGGACAAAACGCTTGTTTTAGGTCATAAGTACGCTTTTCCTGATGAAATGACAATTGTCTGGAAAAAAATCAACGAAAACAAAGTGGAAGATAAGCAATATTCGACAAAAGTATCCATCAAAAATATTCCTAAGGAGAAACGAACAAACCATATTATTTTTGAATACCAAGGTGATGAAAAATGGACTGTTCGTTTTGGTAAACCTGTAAAATAGATTAAGCTTCATGCTTGTTAAAAATCTGAGGCCACTTTGGATTCATTTTCAAAGTGGTCGTTTTTGTCTCCATCCATTAAATTGCCTTGAGTCCTAGCATAACCCTCAAGAACCTTTAACACTCCCAAATTTCCCCGATCGCTATTGACAATTTGAGAATCTCGCAATCATTGAGAGAAGTAGCACCTTTGG
>JALCBQ010000067.1 GCA_028066335.1 Pirellulaceae bacterium | reverse complement strand
TGGTATTGCATCGATTTTTGCGGCGACGATAAAATCGTTCCGACTCAGGCCACCGATCGAATGGGTCCATAACGAAACGGTGACCTCCCGGTAACGCACCAGATGCAAATCAGGGTGATGGTGATTCTCTTCGGCAACGCTCCCAATTTTCTCAAAGAAGGTGAGTGCTGCCAAAAAATTTTGTGCCTCATACCTTCGAGCGATCGATTTTCCATCGTTACCAAGACGCCAATCGGGCAACTCGGTAAGCTGGGCGATCGCTTCCCCACGACTCATCGGCTGGTCGGCCGTTTTGCACGGAGCCGTTTCAAGCGTTTGTAATTGGCTTTTGGAAAATATTGCTGCCACCAATTTCTTCCTCCTTTGAACCACATAACCAGGAGAGAATAGATGGGTTATTCAGTAATAATTCGTTTCTTCTTTTTCTCTTTCTTTTCTCGCCAAGGCTTTTTCTCTTTATAACTATCGAGTTCTTTTTGAAAACCTTCTCGTTGATCTTCCTCAGATAACTCGAGCGCTTTCGCAGCCCATTTTTCAGCCTCAGACCAGTTCCCCATCTCGGCATGAGCTGCCCCCAAGGTGCTCAAAATGTTTGCATCTTTGTATTCGGTAACTTCGGCCGCCTTCGTCGCTAATTCGACGGCCCGTTTTCCATTACGGACTTCTTCTTCGGGTGAAGTCGCCAAAAGCCATGCAAAGTTATTTAACACATGTTCGTTATCTGGTGCTATAAGGACTCCTTTTTCGTAATCTGCGAGCGCCTCCTCATGCCGCCCAAGGTTTAAATAGGTGTCTCCACGGCCTCCCCATATTTGTGTCGTGTCGATCCCTTTCTCGATTAGTTTTTCATAAATGACCAAGGCCTTCTTTGGCTTTTCCTGGGCATTGTAAATCTGGGCAAGTCGGGTTTGCCACTCGACATTTTCAGGATCACCCTCCAGTAACTCTTCGATAATTTCAGCCGACTCATCGTACTCTTCTTTAACCGAATGCAGTAGACTTCGCAAATAGCGGACCTCTGGAAAATCCTTTATAAAGACTTCAATCCCTTGTAGCTCTTTCTCAGCCTTTTCCAGGTGATCTTCAGCAAGATAAAGTCGGACAAGAAGCATTCTGAACTCAAGAGCGGTCGGCTGCTTTTTCGTGAGGAACTCCAAATCGTCAATTGCGCCTGAATAATTTGTTTGTGTTACATAAATTCTTGCTCGTAATGCATAAGCGGTGAGCTGATCTTTGTTCTCCTTTTCTTCGAAAAAGAGATTGACATGTTTAAGTGCCTCGTCTGTCTTTTGAGTAACAAAATAGGCCTCGGCAAGAAGAAGGCGAGAAAGGTAGTCGTCAGGCTCGGCCTTCAAGATTTTCTTAAGCCCGTCGATCACCTCGGCATTTTTTCCCTTTTTGAGGTCGATTGTTACTTGCAAACGAAGCGCGACAAGTTGATTGGGATCGATTTTTAGAATCTCCTGAATATCGAGCTCACGTTCTTCGTCGGTTTTTCGCAGAGTCAAGCGGAGTAACCTCACTTCGACCTGTTTATCGGTCTCGTCCTTGTAAAGGAGGATTCCTTTGTCGATTGCTGCATTTGCGATCTCCCGATCACCACCAGGGAGAAGGTGCAACTGGGCCAAAAGGACCTGGGCCTTGGCGATTTCACTATTTTTTTCAAGTAGGTTTTTTAAATCTTTAAGAGCCAACTGACGGAGATCAGGCCACTGAGGACTTCTGTTTTTTGTAAATATCGGTGCAGAAAATAATTCGGCCCGGCGCAGGAGTGCCCCTTGCCAAAGTTGATTCGCCAAGACTTGTTGCTCTTCATTCAATCCTTTTTCCAAAGCGCTTTCGCATAACTCGACGACACGCCCCAAGTCGTCTGCTGTCTTGGCGGTGACACTTTGCTCGGTTGCCTTGGCAAGATCTTTGGCTCCCTTTTCATCGTCAGCAAAAAGAGAAAGGGGCATAAGGGTAGACAACAACAAGGCATAAATCATTTTCACCGAAAAAACCGGCGCCGCTTGACCCAAAGGATAACGCAAAGCGATACAAATTGTCGTTTTCATCGAAGTCCTCTTTATTCTCTTTTTGGCCACCGATTGGTGGATCGATAATTCTTTACAATAAAAGGAGCAGAGCCTTCCCCTCTATGGTCGTTATAACACATTTTTCCCCTTAGCAGCAACCTAAAAATATTATTTGAAATTGTTCTTATTTGCAGGGAATCTGTCTCTTTTAACGATCTGCCATGCCGGCAAGTTCATAGATAGTATCAACGAATTTTTGACACCAAGTTGTACTTGAGTACTTTTTGCGTTCTCGAAAAACACCTTCGAGGAGGGAGTGGTAGTACTGGTCGTCGAGGGCAGTTTTTTCAATCGCCTCTTTCAGCTGAGTTATGTTCCCCGCTTCGACCAAAATACCCGTCTCTGGAGAAACAATTTCGGGAATCCCTCCTACAGAACAACTGATCACTGGCAGCCCGGCCTGATAACCATCGATAATCGAACCTGGGTATCCTTCCGACTTTGCCTTCGTCGGCAAGATCATCAGGTCGTACTGCGGTAACTTTTTTTCAAGCTGGTCAAGGTCAAGAAGGCCACAGTAAGCAACATTATCGGGAAGGTCTTCCAGAAATTGGTCGGGTAAATCGCTCCAAAGTGGTCCGTAAAGATCAAGTTGAACCCCTTTGAGGTTAATCTGACGCATCGCTTCGATGAGCTCAACTGTCCCTTTTCGAGTCCGCAGCTGGGCAGCGTAGACGAGTTTTCGACAACTTCTTTGTCGAGGAGAATCGGGAGAGTATCGGTTATCTGCCCGATTCGTTGGAAACCAGAGAACGTTTTTCCAGCCATAACTACGGTAAGTTGACACTAGTTTTTGGGTTTGAGCAGCATATCGGTCGGCACGAGGAAGGCTCCACCGACAGAGAGATCGTCCCCAAAAAATCTGTTTGTGAATTTCGAGTGTCCCCGCTGTCCGAATGAAAACCTTTTTTCGAAAAAAATATTTGGCGACCATCAATACAGGACCAAGCCAGACAAAAGTTCGCAACGAAGTGTAGGCATAAACGACCTGTACATGGCGGAGGCTGGCAACCAGCTTTGAAAAAAGGAGGATAATACCGAAGGGGGCATGCTTTCGATAATCGGCTAGATTGACCGCCTTCCAATTCAAATCAGCACGATGCCACCGAGACAGGTCACGTAATAGACGCCATGACGAGACAGTTACCCCACCAATTGAATTGTCCTTTTTATCTTTGCCTTTGCTTAAAGATGGCAATGGAGAAATAACAAAAACCGTCGGTTTGCCGTCGGCGTTGTCGTTGGCAAATAGAATATCAGCTGAGGGGTTCGCCAATGGAGTTCCTTCTTTTGAAGAGGCGCTTTTACACTTAGAGTCCATGCTAGCTGTAACATTACAAATAAAAAAGTAGGATTAGAAGAGGTTAAATACCAAGGTCCCAAACCTCTCTCTAAAGGCGACGATTAAACAAAATCCATTCCAACACAAGAACTGCCAGACCTGCCAGCAGAATCCACTTCCAAAGTTCACGCCGAGTTGTCTGGTACGCTTCTTTTCCTTTGAGGTCTCGATGATTAAGTGTTATGGCATTTTGAACAGCCAGATCGCTCTCGTTTTCATAGAACAAATTGACAGCAAAGCTCTGATCTGATTCCCAACCGTTTTTATTCGACTCAGGATTGTGCCTTTGATAAATTCCGATTTCGTCGGTATTGCTAAAGAGAAAAAACCCTTGACCCAGACGCGAAAGCTCCGTCTTTTTTCCCGACGGCGACTCGACAATAAGGTGGCTCTCACCCAAGATAGGTGAAAGTAACAAGCTTTGCCCTGTACGTGTTACAAAGTTTAATTCTTCTCGCTGGAGACCTGTTAGGTACTCGATCGAATTCTGAATAAAGAGTGGAAAGCTATACCTTAGTGGCCAATCGGTATTTGCTAATTCCCGGCCATCTTCCTGGTACGTAATAGAAAAACCCAATACAAGGTCTTCAAACCGCTCACGTGGCCCGATCTGGGCAAGAGGGCCATGAACCGAATCGATCAAAACCTGCCCCCCCATTTCGGCAGTAACGGTATTGGCATCGACAATACGCAGGTTATCGAGTGTCAACAGATTCATCACAGGATGAGAATCGGTTACGTCAGTTATGACCGGTAAAACGACATGTTCAAACTGCCATTCTTCGCCTGGAGGGCGACTTCCAATAAAGAGAGTGTTTGCCTGCGGCAGGGTCAAGGGTGAACACTGGTCATAGATAATAAGATCGTATTCCCCACTTTCATCGGAAAGAACATACTCTTTTTGTGCCGCTGACAAAGGAGCCCCTTCAGCGGTCGGTAAAACCGATGGCTTTTGGACCGTCAGCAGGTATTGCTTTTCAATCGCTTCAGTTCCAAGGGCAGCGGTCAGAGGCTCATTCCCCGGAGTAACGAGTAAAACCCGTTTGAAATTCGGTGGGTTCAAAACGGCATAGGCCGTATTATCGAGCATAAAATTATCGGGATAGTCAAGAACCAGCTTTAAGTGGTGTGTTCTTTCGGTATCGATCTGATTGGCATCAATGCCAAAATTCAGCGTCGTCCGTTCGTTGGAGGTTAGCTCAAGTTCGCTCGCGTCGACGAGTCGATCGTTCAGATAAAGTGCTGCCGTTGTATTGACCGTTTCATCGGCAAAATTTTGTACCCGTGAAAAGAGCTCAACGTCACCCCCTTTTTCAAAAGACTGAATTGCATTGAAGGCAAGAATTCCAACGTTTTTGACATTTGTTGTTCCGATGGGAACATAGATCTCATTAAGGTAGTTTGTCGCCAGCTCTTCAATTTCAGGAAAATTCCCATCGCTCATAATGTACATTGTTGCTGGGACCGCTTCAGTAATTTCAAATTCCCGTCTTCCCTCTTTTTCGCGGACGGTACCTGGATTTGTCAGTCCTGCCGCCATTTTGACCGCCTCTTGAATATCGGTCGGCCGGTTTGTCAACTCGATCGTCTCAAGGCTCCTTTTGAGTTCGCCTCGACTATCAGTAAAAGTTTGATCGATATGGGCAAGGTCTGAAAAGCTAATGACCATACCACGATCTCCCGGCTTCATCTGATCAATTAACTCGGTAACTTTTTTCTTGGCAACTTCTAAACGATTTTTGTCGAGATCGGTCGCCCCCATACTCGCCGAATTGTCGACCAAAAAAATAAACCGCTCTCCCGTTAACTCGACCCCCTGCCACCCAGGACGCAAGCAGGCCAGAATAATTAACAACACGAGAAGAATCTGCAAAAAAAGCAAAAGGCTGCTACGAAGTCGTTGCCACAAACTGTTGACATTAAGGTCTTCGATCGCCCGATGCCACAGGTAGGTACTTGGCACCAGGTACGATTGTCGGCGCATTTTGAGAAAATAGAGCGCAAAAATCGCCGGTGGGATAAGGCCCATTAAGACCCACTGCCCCGTCGTTAAAGAGTTCGTAAAAAAACTACCTAAATCCATCGTTTATTCTTTATCTCTTAACTTCCGCAACTGTTCTCAGACTATCGATGTCTACATCTGTAAACTACCTGTTGACTTTGAGGCGTTACCGGACAAGCCCTCGTCGTGCTAAATAATGGGTTACGAGTTCATCGACAGGGGTCTCTGTATTCGCCATAAGGTAGACGATATTCCGTTTGCCGCAGAAACTTTTGGCTTCGGCAATAAAGGTACTTAACATTTTTTGATAACGTTTAAGGAGTGCCTGGCTTGCACTAATTTCGGCAAAACCACCATCTTCGACATCGACTAGCTTAAGGTCCCCTTTAACATCAGGGTCGATCTCTTCGGAGGACAAAACCTGAATCACATAAACATCCATTTTTTGGGCCATCAAATACCGAAGTGCATTTTGATATCCCTCTTTATCCATAAGATCCGAAATTAAAACGACAATCCCTTTGCCACTATTGCGAAGGCTAAAACTTTTGGTCCCTGAAAGGAGCGAAACATTTTCACCAGCTTCAATCGAACGGAGGTAGCCAAGCATTTTCGGTAACGAATGTCGACCACGCAGTGTCGGTGCCACCGAACCTGCCGACGAAGAGAGTGCTTCGATCTTGACCCGATCACTTCGACAAAGGCCAATATATCCGAGCGCCGCAGCGAGCTGCTTCGCATAGAGGAGCTTGTTCGGTTCCCCAAAATCCATCGAGTCGCTCGCGTCCAGAAGACAATAAAAGTGAAGGTCTTCCTCTTCCATAAAAAGCTTGAGAAATAATTTGTCGAGGCGGGCATAAAGGTTCCAATCGATAAATCGAAGGTCATCACCCGGGACATAGTTTCGAAAATCGGCGAACTCGACACTCTGCCCTTTTCGTTTACTCCGTTTTTCCCCCTTCATCCTCCCTTTAAAAACTTTTCTGCTCACCAACTCCATCCTTTCGAGCTTGCCCATAAGAGCAGGTGAGAGGAGTTCGCTAAAGAGCAGGGAGGAACTTGTCGGTCGGCTACTCATGAAGTCGTCTGCTTGTCGATAGAAATAGAAAAAGGGAATTGCCGGAAAGGAAAATTGTCAAGCGAATCTTTAAATGAGCTTGGCCTCGGGAATTTGGTCGGCTTTTTCAGGGACGTGGGCAACAATTTTTCGTAACACCTCATCGGGCGAGATCCCCTCGGCCTGTGCCTCAAAATTCAAAATCACACGGTGCCGCATCGCAGGAAGGTAGACATTTTTAACATCGGCAAAGCTGACGTTATAACGACCACTGAGCAACGCTCTTGTTTTGGCAGCTAAAGTCAATGTCTGGGCACCACGGGGGCTACTTCCCCAACGTAAATACGAATTGGCCGGTTCGGCCGCATATTCACTACCAGCATGTGTCGCCAGAGTCAACCGAACGACGTAGTCTTGTACGTGCGAAGCAAGGACGACCTTTCGAATGAGTTTTTGCCATTTGAGAATTTCTTTTCCATCCATGACTTTTTCGGGGGTAACGTTGACCCCCTTGGTCGTTCGATCGATAATCGTGTTTAATTCTTTTCGCCCTGAATGTTCGACCAGCAATTTGAAAAAGAATCGGTCAAGCTGTGCTTCGGGCAGCGGATAGGTCCCCTCTTGTTCGATCGGGTTTTGCGTTGCCAAAACAAAAAATGGCTTATCGAGCTCAAAACTTTTTCCGGCAACGGTGATCGTCCCTTCCTGCATCGTTTCGAGCATTGCCGATTGGGTTTTTGGTGTCGCACGGTTGATCTCGTCGGCTAACAAAATCTGTGTAAAGATCGGCCCCTTTTGAAATTCAAAGACCCGCCTTCCATCGGGCAACTCCGAGATCATATTCGTCCCTAAAATATCGGCCGGCATCAGGTCGGGGGTAAACTGAATTCGATTAAATGGGAGATCCAACGTCTCTGAAAGAGTCTTAATAAGTAATGTCTTTCCAAGACCAGGGGCCCCTTCGAGGAGGCAATGCCCACCGACAAAAAGAGAGGTCAACACACCGTGAACGATCTCTTCATGGCCGACAATCACTCGAGAGATCTGTTCTTGTACCTGACGATATCGTTGACGGAACAGGTTTGCCTCTTTTTCGAGGTCGGCAATTTCGGATGTCTTCTGAGGTTGGTCTGACATTGGGAGGTTTGATCCTTTAGGTTTTTGAAATTGTTTAAAATGATTACATGTGGCCTATTTTTAAAAAATAATCTGGCGACCTAATGTTTCTCAATATCGTGATCCATCTGTTATCTCTCGTTATCTTTATCTTTGAAGGCCTCTCTCTTTGCCCTCATGAGTCGTTCGGCGTAACTCTCCTCTTTCTTTTCCGGAGCAATTTTCGGATGCTCCTCTTTCGTCGATCGTTTTGAGCCACGACGGCCAGAAGGGGGGACTCGCTCCTCTTTACCCGCCGATGACAACGAAGCCTCGGCATCCGGGTCGATCGTATAGCGGCTCCCTTTTTCTTGCGTAGCGGCCGTTTTCGTCGACTGTAGATCCTCCATATAGGTCGAAGAGCCCTCTTTTTCTTTTCGCGAGAAAAGTCGCCCTAACGAGCTAAGCTCGACATGGACACGACGAACCAATACGTCACCCAAAAACGTGGTGGCTGCCAAGACGAGCAACAAAGGCCAAATATCTTTGCTGCTGATCGCCTGAGTCAAATTATGACGGAAGGTATCAATTTTCAACAACGAGGCAAAACCATCTTCGGCAAGATCACCCTCAATAAGTTCGCCTGCTTCTCCTCCTTCGGGAACATTGTTCCGGATATTTTCCAAATAACTACGGTTCGTTTGCTGCACCCGATACTCGGCCGAAAAGGGGACTGAAACGCCACTGCGTAGTTGTGGCGACTGGGCGTTGCCCGGTTCAGGAATAATATTAATAAAATAATTCCCCGATTGTTCAGCCGGATATTCACCGACGTACCGACCCGGTGCAACTTGTCGCATTTCAAAGGGACTCGATTGCAGGTCTGGAGTAATAATCGTCGAAGACATATCCAAAGAATTGACATAATTTTCGTCTTGGTCAAGGGCCGTTACCGTAGCAACGACCTTCCCGTTTTGATAACTCGAATGGACAAGATAGTTCCCCTCTTCGGCAACGGGGCGCATCGTCCAGCGGACCGCCTGACCAAATAACTGATCGTATTTCCCTTCATCACTTGCCCAATCTTTTGTCCAGCGATAGCCACCGTCGGTCGTAATGACGGCCGCCCGACCGAGGCCATAGGTCCAGCTCGCCAAAAGGGTCGAGTTTTGTTCTTCACCAGGGACAGGCGAAATCATGGAGACCTCGACCAATGGATTCTCTTTGACGGTCGTCATGACAAACCCGTGAAAGGGTGGCAGCGAATCGATCCCTTGTAAGATCTCATGTGAAGAGGTCACCACTGGCGTTGCCCCTGCGGGGATTTCTTTAATAAGTGAACGGGTGACACGACGGGCCTCTCGCTGAAAAATGAGTGGCAGCTTCTGTGCGTTGTTTACGTAGTAGTAGTTTCCTCCGGTAACATTTGCGATCGTCTTGAGAGTTCGACTATCGTCTTGGGTATGGGTACCAATGGCGACGGTCGAAATCTTAATACCGGCCCCTTTATATTGTTGTAAAAGGGTCGCCGAAGGGGGGCTAGGATCGCCGTCACTGATGATAATCATATGTTTCATTGAGGCTTTGACCTGAGAAAGGGACTGAAAGCCCATCGTCATGGAAGGACTAAAGTCGGGCATGTCACCAGGGACCATACGATTAATAAGACTTAACATTTGCTTCTTATTTTCGCCGACTCTGGCCAAGCCAAAGTTCCCTCCCCATAGCCACCGAGTCATCGTGTTTGAATTTATGTTGTAGTTAAACTCCAGCACACCACAATAATCCATTGGGCCAAGGGCGCGCAGTGCCTCTCGGGCCGTTATTTTTTCCCAATAATTTCCTTGTGGCAACTCGCAAGCGTGCATGATCATTGCAAGGGCACCGACCGCCTCGGTCTTTTTATTTTTGATTTTAAAGTCGACGGGCATCGCTTTTTCCAATTCGGTATTCGTCCAGCCACCGGCTCCGAAACTTTGAGGGCCGCCGATCATTAAAAGACCACAACCCATCTGCTGAGTATTTCGAACAAGGGTCGATATCTGATCGTCGGTAAAACTGGTCGCCCCTGCCGCATCATCACCACTGGTTCGCGGGACATTCGCCAAAACGACCGTGTCGTACGACTGAAGTTCGGCCAGATTACTAAAAAGCTGGTTACTCGGCATAAGGTCGACTTCAAGGTTCATACGACGGAGTCGTGAAACCAAAAAATCGAACTCGCCAATCGTTTCCCAATTTTCAATCAACAAGACCCGCCCCTTGCCTCTGATGTGAGTAAAGGCGGTCGCTTCATTATTTTTGGTAAGGGTGTCTTCTTTACGATTATCGGGGGTAAATTCAGCACGATACGTGTACGAACCGACCCGATCGATTGTATTGCGAATTTTGAGAACATTTTTCCCTTGATCAAGGGTAATCGCTTCGTCAGAGACCAACTCTTCTTGACCGTTGGCAATCCGCTTAACACGAAGATTCCCACCGACAGGGCCATTTCTCGAGTAATTAGAAAGAATAATTTTTGCCTCAAAAGGCTCTCCTTTGCGGACATCCGAGGGTAGAGAAAGTTTTTCAAGCTCGATCTCATTTTCATAATTGAGCTCGATCGGAACGACATCGAAAGCGATTCCCTTGCTTGACATCGTTTGAGCCATCGTCAGCGAAGAGCCGACCGTCTCGTTCCCATCTGAGATTAAGACGACCCGTTTAGCGGTATCATCGGAAAAGGCGGCCTGCGCCAACTTGAGGGCACCTTCGAGGTTTGTTGCATCACTACGAAAATTGACAAACGACTCGAGGTTATCCAAATAATAAATATCGTCATCAAAAGGTGGTATTTCAACGGCGGCCGAGCGACCAAATACGATCACTCCGGCACGGTCCCCTCGTACATCGTTTCGGTGGCGGCGTACCTCTTCCATGACGTACTGTCTCATTGCAAACCGGTGCGCACGTGGAATACTATCAGATTGATCTAAAAGATAAATCACCGTGAGGCGATCGGTCTTTTTATCACTTTGTGTTTCAGCGAGTGCTAAAACGACAAATAAAAAGACGAGACTACGCATCCCTACCACTACCCATGTTCGGTCAGGCCCCAGCCGAGAAAGGGAACGATACCCCAAAACCCAAAACATGGGCAGCAGCAGAAGTAACAACAAAAAATAAGGAGCTTCAAAGTGGAAATTGAACATTACGTTTCTATAGCGAAAGGTCTCTATCCTTTCATAAAGTACGGCAACACTAAAAACGACCAATGAGTACAGCGAGCAAAATAGACCACCCGACAGCTTCTTCGACGTTTCTTTACATCTTTATCTTTGACTTGACTACGATGATCTTCCTGGTTATAGAAGTGACTAAAAATAAAACTTCTGCACACGATGGTTGAGGGTATCGCCGACATAAAAATAACCATTTGAATCACGGACGAGTGCCCACGGTGAAAAAAGTTGCCCCTCTTTGCGACCACGAGAACCCCAGCTCTTTTTCCATTTCCCATCCAGTGAAAATTTTTGCACACGGTGATTTCCCGACTCGACAAGATAGACCGACTCGCCCTTATCTCCAAAAACCAAATCATAGGGGTAGTTCAGCTGACCATCGTCAAATCCGTAGCTGCCCCAAATCGATAATAATTTGGGCTCACTACCTGTCGCGTCAAAGACCTGAATCCGATGGTTACACGCATCAACGACCCATAAATGGTCATTTTTGTCGAGGGCCAAACTTTGTGGACGACGGAATTCCCCCTCTTTTTCGCCGACCTGACCCCAAGAAAAAAGGGGCTCGCCCTCAGATGAAAATTTCTGCAGCCGATGGACCTCACCATATTCTGCCGTGTAATAATTTCCTTCTGAATCTTGTACAACATCAGCGACAAGATCAAATTGCCCCGGCAAGTCCCCCTTTGTCCCTCCTAGTGTCTTCTTCGAGAGAAGCTTACCCTCAGGGGTATAGACGAGGATTTGATAGTAATGTGAATCGGCGACCAACAGGTTTCCATCGTTGTCGATCGAAAGGCCAGTCGGTTTACCGTTGGCAGAGTCAGGGGTACGCCAACTACGTTTAAAGACCCCTTCACTATCAAATACCTGTATTCGTGCCGTCATATCGACGACATAGATATCTCCCTTGGCATCAATTGCCATGGCTCGTGGCTTTTGAAAGCGACCATCACTAAGCCCTCTCTCGCCCCAGACTTTCACAACTCCACCCGAGAAAAGGCTCTCCGTACAACCGACAAGAAAAAGTAAAAGGCCCGAGAAGGCGACAAAACGACTATATCTCATTCAGTACCATTTCCGGTAGTTCTTTGCTTTCAAGAAACATTTAGCCTCGACGGCCCAACAGAGAGACTTCCTAAACATACCCCACCAAGGAGTACAGACCCCTTCATTTCAATGATAACAAAGCAGGGAAACAGAGGGTAGCTCTTATTCAAGCTATATTCACATCAATGTCCCTGATTTACCACCAATATCACAAGGTGATCACCGACTGAAAAGGGGAAGGACGCAGAACGGCCCCAGAAAAGTCCCCACTTGTTGTTATCGTATCGGATTTTCACGACCAACGCAAATTTTTTCCTTTTTCAAGGGAAGACTTAATTCGTTCTGGTATTCCTGAGAAAGTGGCATAAAATAGCGGTTCGACAACCAATTTCAGAGGTTTTGACGAAAAGCTGCACACCCCCTAATGGATCAAAAAGTTATTGGCGTACATCAGGCGGTTGACCGACGTGATTTGGTCCACCAAGCCGTTCAGGCCCTTATTGAAGGTGAGGTATTGGTTTTACCGACCGAGACCGTCTATGGCCTAGCCGCTTTTGCCCTTTGCGAAAAAGCCGTCGATCAAATCCTAAAGATTAAAGGGCGAAAAAAGAATCACCCAATGGCTCTGGCCCTCTGTGACCAAAACAGTCTTCATGATTATATTCCAGAGATGCCACCTTTGGCAGAACGACTCGTTAACCGTGCCCTTCCCGGCCCCCTGACCGTCGTTTTGGACGATCGACATACTGATAGTCTTCTGCAACAACTCCCGACAGGAGTCCAGGAGGTCGTCTCTCCCCAGAAAACTGTCGGTATTCGGGTACCCGATCACTCTTTTTTACTCGAAATTCTCCGCCTCCTCCCTGGCCCCCTCGTCCTTACGAGCGCTAACCTCAGTGGCGACAAAGCGCCGACAACGGCACAAGAGGCGATCGAATCGCTCGGGGAAAGGGTCCGCCTCGTCTTTGATGATGGCCCAACACCCTTTTCAGGCCCCTCAACAGTGATTAAAATCGAGGGACAACGTTTTGAACTATTGCGGGAGGGGGTTGTTACAAAAGCAGCCTTAAAGAACTTGGCCACTTGTCAGATATTGCTCGTTTGTACCGGAAATACCTGCCGGAGTCCGATGGCCGAACTCCTTTTTAGAAAACGTTTAGCCGAACGGTTTGGTTGTTCTGACGAAGAGTTGAAAGAACGGGGTGTCGTCGTCCATTCGGCTGGAATTGCCGCCTTCCCAGGATGTAACGCCTCCAATGAAGCTGTTCGGACATTGGTCGATTATGATCTCGACCTGACCGAGCACCAAAGTCAACTCCTCAACGACAAGATGGTTCGACAGGCCGACTTGATTTTGACAATGACCAACGCCCATTATAGCGCCATTTTGGCCCATTGGCCACAAGCCTCCATGAAGACACAACTTCTAGCCCCCAATGGCGAAGATGTCCCCGATCCGATCGGTGGCGACACGATTCTCTATCAAGAATGTGCTAAACAGATCGACCGACTTATTATAAAACGTTTGGAAGAGCTAGAAATCGAAAAAGATCTCCTGCAAACCAACGACGAGGACAAATAGCCCAACAATGAGCCTGGCCGATACAAACAGGCCAAGCTTATTCAAAAATCTAGAACATTGCCACTTCAACGGTCTTTTCTCTAGGAAACATCTCGTTGAAGAGGCCAAACGACTCCCAGAAAGAGAGTATAAACCATGCGTATTGCTATTGGCTCTGACCATCGTGGCTTTCCTGCCAAAGAAAAAATTATCTCCCAACTAAAAGCTCGTGGACACGAAGTCATTGATGAAGGAACGGCTGCTGTCCAATCTGTCGACTATCCAGACTACGCAGCTGCTGTCAGTCAGAAAGTCGTCGGAGACGAAGCCGACCGTGGAATCCTTATTTGTGGTACAGGCATTGGCATGTCGATTGCCGCAAACAAGTTTCCTCAAATTCGCGCTGCCGCCTGCTTTGACGAAGTCGCCGCTGAAATGTGTCGGCGACACAATAACGTCAATGTCCTTTGTCTCTCAGGCGATATGCTCGGTGAAAAAAGGATCGAACGAATCGTTGAAATCTGGCTCAACACCGAATTTGAAGAGGGGCGCCATGCCCGTCGACTCGAAAAAATCACTGATATTGAAAAACAACTCAACGTTCAGCCATCAGATACCCTCTAAGGCGACTCCCTAAAAGTGAGAACCATTCTCTATTTCTTACTCTTGCGCATGAGTCACTTAAGAGCCTCTTTGGACACCGATCGGCACAGTCGCCTCCTTGAAGCTACCTTCTGGGAGTCTACTTTCTGGCCAGTGGAGCAAACTCGATTTACATAATCGACCTACCAGAGGCAGGTATTGGTTTTCTTGACGAGTAGTTTTGTAAGTTGGAAGGCACTTTTTTGTTGAGTACAGTTTTGTCGGGCGCAGTTTTTTCAGACACCGTGACGAACCCACCCCACCTTTTCTAACACGGTTACATCCGATCGACCACTTTCATCCCTAGAAGTTGCAACCCTTCACGTAACACACGGGCCGTTAAAGCACACAGCCGGAGGCGGCTCTGCTTTTGCTCCTCTTTTTCAGCGCCCAAAATTTTGCACTGGCTATAAAAGGCCGAAAAATCTTTGGAGAGTTGAAAAAGGTAGTTCGTCAAATGGTTTGGCTGGTAATCGGAGGTGACCTCTTGCAGGGCATCGCCAAAGCGGAGCAGCGAAATTGCCAAGGCCCGCTCAGCACTTTCATCAATGGAAAGATCGACCCTCTGCCGACATAACTCGCTCAGGAGATACTCTCCCTTCGCAAAGATACTCTGCACACGGGCATAGGCATACTGCATATAGGCGGCTGTATTCCCTTCGGTCGCTGTCATTTTTTCGTAACTAAAGACATAATCACTCGTCCGATTGTGAGAGAGATCGGCATACTTAATGGCAGCATGCCCCAAGATACTGGCGACATGTTCCTGTTGTTCGGAAACTCGCACTTGTCGATCATCTCCATTGGTTGCCTCCTCATTTTTTTTCAGAATTTCGGCCGTTTTTTCGACAGCCCGATCGAGTAACCCCTCAAGACCGACGGCGTCACCGCTACGTGTTTTGTACGGTTTATTGTCTTCTCCCAAAACAGTACCAAAGCGGACATGATGTAACTCGACCTCCCCATAACCCCATTTTTTTGCCGCCGCAAAAAGTTTATCAAAATGTTCGCCCTGCCTGTGGTCGACGACATAGAGAATCGCGTCGGGCTCCCACGTATCCATACGGTATTTGATCGTTGCAAGGTCGGTCGTTGCATACAGGAAGGCGCCATCTTTTTTCTGGATGATCATCGGTGCATCAAACCCTTCAAGAAAAAGACAAATGGCACCGTCGCTTTCAGTTGCGAGCCCCTTCTCCTGAAACTCCTTAACGACAGGCCCAAGCATCGGCTGGTAGAAGCTCTCCCCAAGTTCGTAGTCGAATTCGATATCGAGTCGATTGTATATCTTCCGTATTTCCGTCCGGCATTCGGGCAAAAACATTGACCATAGTTGCCGATTTTCGGTATCGCCTGCGTGCAACTTGACCGTCTCTTGCAGGACAGCGT
>JALCBQ010000066.1 GCA_028066335.1 Pirellulaceae bacterium | reverse complement strand
GTGTTATGCACCGTGGGACCTTTGCGAACATTCGGATTCGAAACCTGTTGGCTCCTGGAACAGAGGGGGGATATACGACACATATGCCTAGTGGCGACGTGACCTCAGTCTATGAGGCTTCTCAACGATATAAAGAAGAAGGTGTCCCGCTTGTCGTTTTAGCTGGTACCGAGTACGGAACGGGAAGCTCACGAGACTGGGCTGCTAAAGGGACAATGATGTTAGGTGTTAAGGTTGTCATTGCTGCCAGTTTTGAAAGAATCCACCGTAGTAATCTTGTCGGTATGGGTATTTTGCCTCTTGAATTCCCTCCTGGCCAGACCTGGGAATCTCTTGGCCTTGATGGCAAAGAGGTTTTTGACTTTGAGGGAATTAACGAAGAGCTATCACCTCGCAGTGAGATAACGGTTCAGGCGACCAAGGTCGATGGGACAGTCGTTACGTTCCAGGGAGTTGTCCGCATTGATACGCCAGTCGAGCTTGATTACTATCGAAATGGTGGAATTTTACAGACCGTTCTTCGAAAGCTTGCAAAAAGCTAAAGACCACTTCGTGCGTTCAAAGACGACCTGTCGATATACAGAGACCTCCCCTGGCTTTGGCTAAGGGAGGGATGTTTTGTCTCTTGAGTCATTGATTTTGCAGCCAATGGGTGCCTGTTTTTGCAAGGTAGGGACGAGACTTCTCTGGGTGGTCTTTTCGCAAGGTCTGCCTTTTCCCACTTTTGTCTTTGAGAATGACAAAGTCTGAAACTGTCAGAAGCCGAGCTGTGATTTTTTGCCCTAAACTACTTTCAAGGGCTCCTTCATGGATTTCATAGACAAGAGCGCCAATCAGGTTATTTGGCAATATCTCTCGCAGGCAAAGAAGTCCGGATTTGTTTGGTTTCCAGCTATCCTTCCAGGTCTCTTCTGCAAGCCACGTACATTGGAATTTCTGGCATGTTGCTGGCCGCCTGGAATAAATTTTGCAGCCAAAATCTTGTAGATGTGGGCAGGCGCACCCTTCTTTCTTCTCTTCCCTCGAAACGATATTGGCAGGAATTGGGAGTTCAGTGCAGCAGGCTTGGCAGTCACCGCAAGTTCGATTTTCCAGTATAGGTAACAACGCAGCTAAATTCCTTGGTGTTTATTATGAACCAGGTTTCTTCGAAATTCCCCCCCTCAACCGATGTGTGTAGCCTTTATCGACCCACATCTGGTGAGTTTTTAGAAATCTGAATCTAATCGTTAAATTTTTTCATGCCTACTTCTCCTATTTTGTACCCATTTATTGAGTGGACCTTTATTTTGCAGAATATTCCTCTATACTGGGAGAATTATTTGAAAATAAATCTGGCCGACTACCGAACAAGTCAAAGAGTGAAAATAGAAAGGCTCCTTTCTAGGTGTTGTCTTTTTCCCTCTATGCCCAAGATTTTTTGACCGTAACGTTAGGAGAATAGAAACGTTGAATATCGCCTGCCCTCATTGTCAACAAGTTATCGGTATTCCACCTGATAGTGGTGGTCAGCAGCTTCGTTGCCCCCAATGCAATGGGGTTTTTATTGCTCCATTTTCTGAAGAGGAGCCATCGACATTTAGCCCGTCTGAAACTGGTTCTTCAGGCGTGGACAGCTCGGCTCAATATCATGTTAAAGGTGTAGATGGTAATGTTTACGGGCCAGCTGATTTCGCGACCTTGGAACAGTGGGTAAAAGAGGGACGCATTACAGCTGATAATCAAATATGTGTGGTCGGGACTGATAACTGGCAGGGCGCCAGCACCCTTTTTCTGCAGCTGCGAACTCAGACTCCGTCTACGAAGTCTACGAATCCCTTTTCAACTCCTTCTGCAGCAACCTCACAAACGAGTCCTTTTTCAGGAAAAAGTTTCCGAAGTCATAACGGAGGAGTGATTTTAACGTTTGGTATTTTATCGTTTTGCTGCTGTCCATTTGGTCTTGCGGCGTTGATTTGGGGACTTTCCGATCTTGAAAAAATGAAAAGAGGTGAAATGGACCCCAGTGGCCACGGTCTGACAATGGCTGGAACGATTTGTGGTGGAATCGGCGTTGTTCTTAATTTATTTGGATCTGGTTTACAGCTTGCTCTTGGGCTCTAGTGTTTGGCGGCCTTGGTTTGTTGCCACCAAGATTATCGTTGTTATTGAGTTTTAAAAGGTAAGAAAGAAGTAATGTCGAGAATCCTTGGCGCTCATATGTCCGTTTCCGGTGGTTACTATCACTCGGTTTTGCATGCTCACGCAGCTGGCTGCGAATGTGTTCAGTTATTCACAAAAAACAATAAACAATGGGGCGGAAAAGAGTTAACGGGTGAAGATTGCCGACTCTTCAAAGAGGCGATGGAAGAACATGGAATTACCCATCCACTTTCTCATGCAACCTATTTGATTAACCTCGCTTCTCCCAAAGAGGAGTTATGGCAAAAATCGATTCATGCCTATGCTGTCGAGTTGCAAAGAGCCGACGCACTGGGGATCCCGTATGTTGTTGTTCATCCTGGCGCTTTTACCACAAGCAGCCCGGAAGAAGGGATTGAACGAGTTAGCAAAGGACTAGATCAGGTTGCCAAATTAACTCAAGGGATTCAAACACAGGCTCTTCTTGAAAACACGGCCGGTCAAGGAAGTACCTTGGGTTACGATTTCTCCCAGCTAGGTAAGATGATCGACGGATGCCAAAACCCTGATATTCTAGGCGTTTGCATTGATACTTGCCATGCTTTTGCCGCCGGCTATGACCTGAGAGACGAATCGGAATATAAGAATGCAATGGATGCACTCGATGATGCTGTTGGCTTTGACAAGGTCAAAGCTATTCATCTAAACGATAGCAAAAACGACCTTGGAACCCGTAAAGATCGCCATGAACACATTGGAGAGGGGTATATTGGCCGCGACGCTTTTGGGTATCTTTTAAATGATTCAAATTTTAAAAGTGTACCAATGTATCTAGAGACTCCCAAAGGGGTAGATGATAATGGTGAAGACTGGGATGTCGTAAACCTTAGAACATTACGATCGTTGATCAAAGACTAAAAAGAAGAATGGGTAATAGCCCATTAAAACTTTAGAGGTCTTTATGAAAGACCCTGTACGTTTTTGTCTGTTTTGCTCCACCACGTTCGAGAGTTTTTCGTGAGAGCGTATTATTTTCCAAGACCCACGAAAACTCAACCTCTTCAATACCCCAATTTATGATTTCAGGTCCGAGCCGGGAAAGTAAAACGAGGCCGACTCCCCACTTTTGGTATTCTGGAATAACATTCGTGCTAATAAGGCGAACTTTTTTAATTCTCTTCTTATTCCAAAGGAGTTTTAAAAAACCGGTCGGAAAGAGACGGCCATCGATATTCTTAATCCTGGGATTATAATCAAGAAGGCCAAACATCGCTCCGACAGGACGCCCATCAATTTCTGCAATACTTGTCATTTCAGGCGCTATAAGATGTTTTAAGGAGTGGCTTGTATGGTCAATCTCTTCTTCCGACATCGGAACAAAACCCCAGGTACTGACTAACGACTGGTTATAGATATCTAGAAAAAGGCGGACATCTTTATTAAACCGTTTCCTATCAAGGCGGCGCAACTGGATATCGAATCGTTTCTTGGCCTCTTCAATAATAAAAAAGAGCTTCTGGTCGAGTTTTTCGATCATGTCGACATGGCCCCAAAAGGCATAAAGGTCGATCTCTTTTTCAAAACCAGCTCTGAGAATAAGTTTTTCATAATAAGGTCGATTGTATGTCATCATGAAAAGGGGTGCGGTGTCGAAACCATCGACCAAAAGGCCACATTCGTAGTTAAGCGAAGGATTTAAGGGGCCTCGGAGGGTCGTCATCCCTTTTTCACGGAGCCAGTTTTGGGCAGCTTCAAAGAGAGAGCAGGCGACTTTTTCATCATCGATGGTCTCAAAAAAACCGAAGAATCCCCTTTTTTCTTGATGACGTTGATTATGTGCATGATTGATAATTGCACTAATGCGACCGACTGGCTGGCCATCTTGATAAGCTAGAAAAGTTTGCGACTCGGCCTGTTTGTAAAAAGGATGAGGCGCAAAACCTGCTAATTCCTTTTGATTTTGACGCAGAGGTGGAATCCAGTTGGCGTCCTGCCGATAAATTTGCCATGGAAGGTGAAGAAACTGTTTTTTTTCTTTCTTTGAGGCGACCGACTGGATGGTTACTGCCATGGACAAGTCCTTCATTGCTTGTTAAATGTCGTGGCTTAGACATACAACTTCCAAATGCTGCTCCCTAAATAATAATGGTTCCAAATGGGTAACTGACAAAAGAACTTTTTTGAGGGGAGTCAAGCGAAAATAGATTCTCAATAGCTTCGTTGATTTTAATGGAGCTTGTAAACTAGCGATAGCATCTTGACGAAACATTTTATAAAATACCGACCCCCACAAGTTCAACGAACCTTTGGAAACTTCTGTGTCCCATATTTCCCAGATATAGAAAATGATATTAGTCACTGGTGCAACAGGTTTACTTGGAAATAATGTCGTACGTGAGCTCGTTCATCGTAAAGAGCAGGTTCGAGTTCTCATTCGTGAAAATTCGGAAAGAAGACCTCTTGAAAACTTGCCGATTGAAGTTGCCATTGGTGATGTCTGCGATCAAAAATCGGTTTTCAATGCATGCAAAGGAATCTCGGCTGTAATCCACGCGGCCGCAGTCGTTCATCTAGGGCACAGCAAAAAAGAGCTTCAAAAGCAAGTAAATGTAGGTGGAACTCAAAATGTCGCCGAAGAGGCACTAAAAGCAGAGGCACGACTTGTTCATATCTCTTCGATTGATACCTTAGCAACAGGGACTGCAAAAGAGTTTGCAACCGAAGAGACTCTCGGCCAACGGCTTCCCTCTTGTCCCTATGTAGATACAAAATCGGAGGCCGAAGAGGTTGTTTTAGAATATGCTGCAAAAGGCCTTTCAGCAACAATTGTGAATCCAGGTTTTATGCTCGGGCCATGGGACTGGAAACCTTCTTCGGGAAAAATGTTAATCGAAGTCTCCCGAAAATTCACCCCTGCTGCGCCACTAGGCGGTTTTAATCTCTGTGATGTTCGTGATGTCACGGCCGGTATTTTAGCTGCCCTTGTAAAAGGAAAAGTTGGCCAGAGATATATCTTAGGTGGACATAATCTTTCTTTTTTAGATGGGTGGAAGCTATTTGCAAAAGTTACCAATACTCGCCCCCCTTTTTGTAAAGCCGGTCCATTAGCAACCTATTTGGGAGGTGTCATTGGAGATTTTGTTACCAAGCTGACTGGGAAAGAACCTGATGTTAACTCGGTTGCAACCAAGCTTTCAAAATATCGCCGTTTTCTTTCTTCACAACGGGCAATTGATGAGCTGGGGTATTCGATTCGACCAGCCGAAGATTCAGTGAAGGATGCTTGGCAATGGTTTCAGGATTATGGCTATGTCTAGATCGATTTTCTGGATAAAGCGAGGCTTTAGCCTTGGATAAGTTATGCCGGTTAAAAAGAGTTTATGCATTGTAGTGGGCAGTGTGTAGTGATTGGCGCGGTATTTTCTTGTTGCTCATTCCAACTGTGCGAATAGCCTCAATTTTTTTGATTTTAACGCCGATACGCAAAAACGGCACGTACTTGTGCCTATTGCTCAAATGGATCAATCAAGTAACAAAGGATGGTACGATGAAACACATTTTTGCCCTGTCACTTGGGGTTGCCTTACTTCTTTCAATGACCGGTTGCTGTGGTAAGCGAGGCCTTCTACGCTCGGGTTGCTCAAGCTGTGGCGATGGAGGTCATGTTGTGCAGCAAGGACCCGTCGGCCCCCAAGGATATTATACATTCCGTGGACCGCGTGATTTCCTGCAAAGTGATCCACCATCAATTGGTTATTAGATTCAATTGATTTTAGAAAAAATGTAGTGAATACCACATTCTAAGAGCTCCAGAAATCTGGGGCTCTTTTTATTTTTTCTGTTTCAGACTACCCGATGGATTACCCTACTCTATTTTTTCAGATATTATAAAAGGGTATTTGCTTTACATAAAAAGGAGAGAGTTATGCGAGTTGGGATTGTCGGCCTAGGCTTTATGGGTATGATTCACTACCTTGCCTATCAACGTGTTCGTGGATGCCAGGTTGTCGCCCTTTGCGAACAGGATCCCAAAAAACGAAAAGGGGACTGGCGATCCATCAAAGGGAATTTTGGCCCACAGGGGAAAAGAATGGATTTGACGGGGGTTTCGTGTTACAGCAAAATAGATGATCTTCTTAACGATCCAAATGTCGATGTCGTTGATATTTGCCTTCCACCTGCGCTTCATAGCCAAGTTGCTGCTTTAGCCCTTTCAGCCTCTAAAGATGTGTTCTGTGAAAAGCCGATGGCTCTCACGACAAATGAATGCCAAGTAATGACTCGTGCTGCACAAAAAATGGGAAGACAACTCTGGATCGGACATGTTTTGCCTTTTTTCCCGCAGTACCAAAAAGCACTCGACCTCGTTCAAAGCAACAAACACGGTCGACTTCTTGGAGGCCATTTTACCCGTGTTATTTCTGATCCTAAGTGGTTGAAAAGTTACTATGATCCCAAAGTTGTCGGAGGGCCACTTCTCGATTTGACAATACACGACACTCACTTTATCCGACTTCTTTTTGGTATGCCTCAAAAAGTCACTAGCACTGGTCGAATGCGTGGCGAAGTTGTTCAGTATGTCCACTCGACTTTTGATTTTGGTAAATCTTCGCAGATTGTCACCTTAACAGGGGGAACGATTGATCAGCCGGCACGACCCTTCCGGCATGGGTTTGAGATTCATATGGAAAATGGGACGCTCTTTTTCGAATTCAGTGCATTGGAGGGAGTTCCTTCAATCGATACACCTTTGACTTTTTTGCCCGCGAGAGGAAAGGGGCGCAGGGTTGCCCTAAAAACAGGTGACGATATTACTCCGTTCGAAAATGAAATTCGAGAAGTAAAACGGTCATTTACCCGTGGTGAGATTTCTGAAGTTTTAGATAGCTCTTTGGCAAGTGACGTGATTTCTATTGTGCACAAGCAAGCTGAATCGGTTGAGAAACAAAAAACAGTCCGATTCCGCTCTTAAGTCTCTTTGGAATAACGTGCCTTTTATAAGCAGCTCTTTTATGGTCACTATAGAAGCCTCCTCTCTATCTGAAAAGATTAAGATAGATCTGGGGAAAACTCAGAAGACTGCTTTGATCCCATTATGGGCTCGAGCCGAGGAAAACAGGAAAAAAACTCCACGTTTAGAAGATCAATATGCTTGCGAATTCATTCAGCGGTTAGACTATGATTTTAGCAAATTTCGATTTGCCAGAAGTTCTCAACTTCTTTGCATTGAGCGGACAATTCTCTTTGATCGTCAGTTGCGAGACCATCTTCTACATTACCGGAATAGCGTCGTTGTCGAATTAGGGGTCGGTTTGGATACACGATACGCGCGTTTTAAAGAAGAGGGGTTGGGCAATTGTCTTTGGTTCGAAATCGATTTTCCTGATACGATGGCAGTTCGAGAACAATTGTTTCCCTTACAAGGGGGGGAACGACGATTGGCCGGATCCTTTCTCAGTGATGCTTGGATTGACGAAGTTAAGGGAGCTGTCGCCAACAGTGGGAAAAAGGCGATGCCGATCTTCTTGGCTGAAGGGGTTTTTATGTACTGTACTGAGAAAGAAATTCGTCATTTTTTTACAATGACTGTTTCCCGTTTTAACAAAGCGGTTTTTATTTTCGACACAATTTCACCGGCAATGGTTTTTTTGCAGAATTTTCACGACTCACTCAAATTCACTGGAGCAAAGTTTCGTTGGGGACTCAACAAAGTCGACCGGCTGCTGACCTGGAATCGGAGTTTTTCTATAGCTGAAGTACACAATCCCTTTGAAGACTTGAGCTTTCGAAAACAATTTTCTCGGCCAATTCAATTTTTACTTTTAAAGCCTTTTCAGACTCGCTCACATTACAAAATCATCCGACTCTGCGGTGGAGGCAACATTTCTTAAGGAATAGGCTTGCATAACTGGTATGTTCTTAAGAATAAAAGAGATTTTCCATCGCAGAAAATCTGTTGTCTGTAACAATTGTTTTGGGAACGTTCTTCTTGTTGTTACCTAACTTGTGGAATTAAAAGGGAGAGAATAAGGTCGACGAAATGCCTACACCACAATTTTAGCAAGGGTCTTAGGACGTTGAGGGTAATCTTGTTGCTGGTTCAACCATAAGTTATTCATCTACCGAAGGGCTACAAGATAAGATAATTGCAGAGACAGAGGGTAGCGAGTTTGAAAAAACACCTTTGCCGTGTCCGAACGATTGCAAAGGGTAAGGTGTCAACAAAATGGATGCCGTACGAGAATGTTTATAAGACGCGTACCTATGTGACTACCGGCGCTTGTAAAGAGTGGGTGGCTATGGCGAAAAGTGGGGCCCAACGGGCATAGCAGAAAGGTGGTTACACATGGACAGGTTTTGTTTATTCCATCGAGCCTATTGAAGAAAATTCTACATTTCCACGAAAACATCCTGATACGGGATGTTTTTCAGTAAGTTGCTTCTTGGGAGAATAGGAAAAAGGTGGTCCTTTACAAAAAGGGGCTTACTTCGCCTCTTTACAGTCTTGTAAGCTCTCTTTGGAACGGTAGAATCGTAGTTTCGCTTTACGCTCAAGAAGGCAGAGGTTCTCCTTTCCTGGCCTGATTAAACTCGATAAAACTTACTCGTTAGCGAATAGCTGGTCTCTTTTCCTGTAGATTGTAGCTGCTGTTTTGTAATCGTTCTACAAGCTGCCTTTAGATCGTAAAACTGTATTTAAAGATTTTTGACCCGATGATAATAAAAAGGATTCGATTGCATGGCTGCCTTTGACTGGCTTAGTGGTAAAGTATTCAAAATGGTTCATGGGAACAATTTGGTCTACAACACCTGTTGGGAGGACCCTCGTTTAGATCGAGAAGCGTTAGAAATTTCTTCTAAAGATGACGTTTTGGTTATTACCTCTGCAGGCTGTAATGCTTTAGATTACTCTTTGCTCAGGCCAAACTCGGTTCAGGCAGTTGACATGAACCCTCGGCAAAATGCTCTTTTAGAACTAAAAATTGCTGCTGCAAAGAAGCTGAATTACGACGATTTTTTTCAGATTTTTGGAAATGGCTACCACCCACAAGCCGAGTCGATCTACAAAGACACTCTCCGGAGTGAAATTTCGAATTGGTCGCAAGGCTACTGGGACAAGTTACTAAAAAAGTTCTTTGCAAACTCAAAGCGTTCCTTCTATTTTCGTGGGACTTCGGGTGGATTTGCCAAGATGATCAATTTTTATATTGATCGAGTTATCAAGGCACGTCCAATTGTCAACCGACTCCTTGATTGCCAAGATTTAGAGGAACAGCGTCAAATTTATCACAACGAATTACATGATAAATTTTGGACAAAATCACTTCGGTTTTTTCTGAATCGAGATACGACTCTTTCATTGTTAGGCGTTCCAAAGGCACAACGCCGCCAGGTCGAAAAAGATTACAAAGGTGGCATTGTTCAGTTTATGCATGATTGCCTCGAAGCAGTATTTGCAAAGCTTCCAATGACGGATAACTATTTTTGGCGGGTCTATTTAACAGGCCGTTATACACAAAAGTGTTGTCCAGAGTACCTTAAAGAGACAAATTTTGAACAACTAAAAACCGATGCTGTTAATCGGCTACATATTCACACAAACTCGGTCGAAGATTTTTTGAAGTTATACAGAGGAACGATTTCTCGCTATGTTTTATTAGACCATATGGATTGGCTCAGTGACAAATACTTTCCACTTCTTGAATCGGAATGGCAAGCAATTATGGAGAAGGCTGCACCTGAAACCAAGGTGATTTGGCGTAGCGGTGGACTGAACACTGATTTTATTAGTCGGGTAAACATAACCAAAAATGGACAGAAGCAGAGCCTGGACTCTTTGTTGACTTATCACCCGCAATTGTCCAATCAACTACATGAAAAAGACCGCGTTCATACCTACGGTAGTTTTTATATAACAGATCTGGCAGCCTGAAAGACCAGCTGATTGTTAGTAATAAACTCTAGATCTACGTAGAGCACCAAGGATGAAACAAAGAGGTAAAGCTGTTCTCACTTTGCTCTTCCCTATTTTTGACCCGCATAGTAAAAAGTGTTCCCATGGGATTTTTTTCCGATATAAAAATTCTAACCCACCTCATTTTTAAGCCGATTCGTGGTAAAAATCACCAAGATCGTTTAGAAAGCTTTTATGCTGGTCAAGCGAGTGGCTACGACGATTTTCGAAAACGGTTGTTACTTGGCCGAAAAGAGCTATGGGATCTTCTCAAGGAACCGAGTAAGGATTGTATCTGGGTTGATTTTGGCGGAGGCACCGGGGCGAACCTCGAAAATTTTTCTTCTGAACGAATTGCCAAAATAAAGAAAATATACCTTGTTGATTTGTCACCCTCTCTCTTAAAAATGGCTCAAAAGAGGATCGACGATCGAGGCTGGAAAAATGTCGAGCTTGTAGAAGACGATGCAACGACCTGGACACCACCCGAAGGGAAGGTTGATGTCGTTACCTTCTCTTATTCGCTCACGATGATTCCAGATTGGTTTGGGGCAATAGAAAATGCCAAAAAAATCTTGAAAGAAGGGGGGCTTCTTGGAATCGTTGACTTCTATGTTGCACGCAAGT
The DNA here is from genome assembly GCA_028066335.1 of Pirellulaceae bacterium. Taxonomy (GTDB): domain Bacteria; phylum Planctomycetota; class Planctomycetia; order Pirellulales; family Pirellulaceae; genus JALCBQ01. The sequence continues at coordinate 4,881 of JALCBQ010000066.1, read as the reverse complement.
ACCCTTTAGAAAATCATCAAAAGCAACGTTGGTTTACTCGGAATTTCTGGCCAGTATGGTTTTCTAGCGACAATGTATTCCCGAGTCCTGACCATGTTCCCTTCCTACACCAAAAATTTCACCCTGTCGAGTTTCAAGAACATAGGGCTAAAGTCCCTTATCTTTTCTTTTTAAAAACTCCCTACTATCAGTTTGTTGGGCAGAAGAAAGAGACCCCCTAGTGACAGGTGGCAGATAGGCTATTCTTAATATTTTTTCATCGAATGAAGAAGGGAGAAACGCGTAGAACGCTTCCCCCTTCTTCATTGCCTCGTCACTTAAACGAATACACTTTTAGCATGAATAGGTTTTGCTAAGTTTACTTTTTCTGTGATCGAGATTTCTTTCCTATTCGGCCATAGGTGCCAATGAGTTTAATAAGATTGCGTTGGAAATCTTTTCCCTTCGGCTCTTCTGCTGCATCGGAAAGTGCTTGCGCCCGCTCAGCGATCTCTTCACACTCAGCAAATTGGCTCATTGAAAAGATCTTCTGGCATTGCGATTTAATTTTTTGAATATTGCAGGCAAGGCTTGCTTCGACGAGTTGGTCAATATCGCCTTGAAGCGAGTCTAGAAGCGTTTCGATTCGGCGATTCTGGTTTGTTAACTTTTGAAAGGTATCAGCTAGTAGTGGTGGAGAATTAGCCATAACGATTTTCCCTTGAAACAGATTAGGCGATAGCACAAACAAACGTAGCTTCTGTTTGCTTCGCTAAGTAGCAAATTTTAGAAAGTTTGAAGAGAAAGCATCATTTTTTGGATTTTGCCTCTTTGTTTAGTAAAAGTCCGTATAAAATCGCTCACATAAATAGAATGTAGAAGCAAATTGGCAGAACGGAGAGATACCTTCTTGGAAGGGGTAGCGAGGAAGAGATAAAACTAGAAGAAATTCAGAAACTGGCTCCAATTTCTGCTTGACGAGAAGTGAGGTTCTCGATAGACTCAGGGCAAAGTTTTCTAAGTTGGCGTCGTGCGCCGAGCGGCTAAGGCAGTGGATTGCAAATCCATTTTTCGCGGGTTCGAGTCCCGCCGACGCCTCTTAACCTAACTCGTTACTTTACTGAGAGTTAGGCCAAGAAAAGAGAGGGCCAAAACGGCCTAAAAAATATTTTGAAAAAAATTTAAAAAAGAACAAAAAAGTTACCCCCAAGGTGGGCCACACTGTTCTTTTTGAGAAAAACAAATACAATAAGGGCAATAAAACTCTTCTTACGCCTGATTTTCTGGGGCTTAATGAGAGGGCGGATTGAGAACCCGCTTTTTGCCTGAACGTTGTCCCTGACGAGTTTGACTACCTCTCACTCGTTAGGGTTTTATAAGACAACAAAAGGCCTTCTTGTTCATCCTTGAACAAAAGAGCTTTGATATACGGCTTTGGTTTTTGTTAGTAAATGGCAGGTATCTTACCAGTTTTTTGCTTATCGATTTTTGAGGCTAGGTGGCTTGGGCCACATCTGTTTTTTAGGCTGGTCTATTCTCCAGCATTTTTGGATTGAGCTACACTGAATATTTTTTTGATTTGGGTAGCTAGTAGTAGGAGCTTGTAATGAGCAAGAAACTTTACGTTGGTAACTTGAGCTATGGTGTCTCTGATGAAGAGCTCGGGCAACTATTTGAGAGTTATGGTGCCGTAGCAGAAGCAAAGGTTATCACCGACCGTGACAGTGGCCGAAGCAAAGGTTTTGGTTTTGTCACCATGGAAGATGGTGCTGACGATGCAATCGAAGCACTCAACGGACAAGAGATCAAAGGTCGAGAAGTCGTCGTTAACGAAGCACGTCCCAAACGTGATTCTGGCAACCGTGGTGGCGGAGGCTATGGTGGCGGCGGTGGTCGTGGTGGTTACAGTGGTGGTGGCGGAGGAGGTTATGGCGGCGGACGTCGCTAAAACCTGACTCTCTACGAGCATAAAGGGACCGGCCTGGTCGAAAGATCGGGTCGGTTTTTTATTGTCTGCCAATTTCTTTCATTTTCAAAACTTAAGGGGGCTACATATCGCGCATCGAAAGGCTACATCTGTCGTTGCCTGGTGATTTTTTGCCAAAATATTGTCGCGTATCTGCCCCTGTGGTGGTATATTGAGACGCTCAATATCATCCATCGAGAGAGGAAGACAAAGACCATGTGGGAGATCCAAACGAAAGAGGGGCTGTAGAGGCGAGCGAGCCGCAACTGAAGCGGCTCACGGAGTCGGGCCGTATAGAGGCAACGACAAAATCAGGCATGAAAAAATAACATCAGGTCAATGGGTCGATGCCAGCAAAATAAAAGCCCTAGCAGCTGTCATGAGAAAAAAACAAGAGTCGCCGCTGAGTGATGTCGATCCATACACAGTTAGTCCTGAGCTCCCAGCATCTCCGACAAAACCTTGGAGGCCAGCAGGCCCCGAGGCTGACACTGTCGCCTCTGATTCTGGCCCCCCACTCCCTGTCGTATCGTCTCAGGGGGCTACCAGGGCGCAGATCGATGCCTTCCACTACCAGAGGACTCTACTCCTCTGGTGCTCTCTCCTTGGCATCGTCGCTACATTTTTGCCGTGGGTCTACGCCCCGGATAGTAGGAGGGGTGTCGGGCATAGGGGGCCTTGAATTTAGCATCTGAAAGTTCTCCGCGATTGCAACGCCGAGCGAGCGCCACGCAGGTACCATCTCCTCAGCTGGTGTGACTGGCCGTTTACCGGTGTCCCATGAGAGCAATGATGATTGTCGGTACGCGAGCCCCAGTCGTTCGACGATTGTTGTCTCGTAACCCTGTATCCAATCGAGGAGATCTATCGTCAATGAGGCACAGACATTTTGTTGCGATTCCTTTGGGGGGCTCCAATTTGATAAGTCCGTAGCAGACCAGGGAGGACATTTCAGCGTTCCATGCTCCGTATACTTTGGCTGAAACTCATAACGGGGGAGGAAGACACCACCAATCGCATCATCTTCGTAAAAAACACCAAACCCACGCAGGACAACTCGCCTCTTTTTCGGTAACTCGAGTGTGTACATACTGGGGCAGTCCTCTCGGTCTGCAGAAGCTGCGATACGTTCAAAGCCGGTCTCAAGCAACCAATTTCCTTCAGGCCGTAGAATGTCACGGCCCCAGCACCAGATCTGTTGGCTCAGAAGATTCGCCGCTTGTTTTTCAAACTCATCCTCGCTATGCCGTTGGTGATCTGTTTGGTTTACCACGGACGTTTCAATTACCCTCATTCACCACAACAGCAGCAACATTCGCCACGAACCAGGCTGAGGCAGCACACAGTTGCAACCAGTCTCCACTAGAGCTGATGCCGTAAGTGAGCATGCTTATTATCCAACAAACACTGGCCACCGTCTGGCCAAGCCACTCAACCCGCAACACTTTGGAAATCCAAGTCGACTTTGTGCCCGAACTAGTCGAAACATTCACCTGATCGTTCAACACACACACTCCTTTCCACAACACGAAAGGTCATCCAGATACATTCCCCATTGGCGGTACATTTCTAACCCTTCCGCTGGCAGCCCCAATGACGTGGCAATTGCCTTGGCAACAACCGCAAAACGTTGACGATATTTATAGATAAAACAGAAAACATGCTGATCGTGACGCACCGATGGCCCGCAGAGAAAGAGACCAGAAGTGATCGTTGATTCATCGTGCTTGTTAAGCACTGGGTAACCATCAGCACGTTGTTCAAACAGATTATTAACTAATGGCAAACTACCCTCAAATCCAGTTGCAAGCAGCGGCGGTGCTGATGTTTTTAGCTGACGTTCATCGCAGGTACAAACTACATAGGAATCACCTTGTTGCTTGACAGTACACACCTCACAGTTTGGCAAAAGCTCAATCTGTGATTCGAACCACTCTTCCCGCATCCGTTCCAACGAATAAACCGAAAGCGAAACACTAGGATCGGAGGAACCACTTTCCCACGGACACCCTGCATCAAGTAGTCGGGCACGCTTGTCGTAGCTTGCTAAATGAAAGGCAGCGTCGACACCTGATTCATACCCACCAATAATGACAAAATCATCGCCTGGCAATTCGTCATATGCTGATACCGTCGCAGTGTGCCGGCAGAGATCGGCACCTTCAAACCCAAGTCGCCTGGGGTATTGAAACTCGCCCGCTGCCCAGATTAAGTGCTTACAATACAATGTCTCGTCCGGGGTGTCCAACAGAAACACATCGGCGTACTTCGTCACATTAATGACGTTAACACCATTACGGACAGGCAATTCAAAGTATTTGGCGATTTCACGAAGATGAGCAGCGTATTCAGCACCAGTCGGATGCTCAACTTGTAGGCTATATGCAGGCGAGATACCTATCGCAACCGAGTTCAAGTCAAGCATGCCGATCGAGTTGCTCGGAAAAGAGGGGGTAATGAATCGCGTTTCTGCAGGCCAACGGTCAAAGGAAGCGCCTACGCCGTGGCTATCAACGATCAAAAAGTTCTCGATACCAGCATGTCTTAGCGAGACACCGACACCGACACCGGCCGCTCCAGCCCCTACGACGACGACGTCGTAGGTCTTGATATTTGGTGCTAATTCACTAACCACCGATCGCCCTCCTAACTGTTTTAACATTGTCGCCGTCAACTTTAATTGCAGGCGACAGACTATGGTAACTCGCCCTTGCTCCTACATTTACCGTGCAAACGGTCACAAGCCATTTCATAAATACTCTTTCCCTAGATGCTTAACTTGGGGGTACAGAAGGGTGGAAAACCACACAGCCTACCATAATGCAATCAAATTGCAAGTACCTTTTGTATGCATAAAGTCCCTGCTCTATGAATGTGAAGAGGTCGCTCCAACTTCGGCTATATGCCGGCACGACATTTCAGGGAGATCGCTGGAG
>JALCBQ010000065.1 GCA_028066335.1 Pirellulaceae bacterium | reverse complement strand
TCCCTATAACCCAGAAACAAGAGCCTGACGACCCTTTATCGAACGACTCGTAACCATTTGCCCACTTACACAGACTAATGACCAAAGAGAACAAGGAAACTGAAACATCTTTGCAAGACGAAGAGCTTCTGACCGCCTACCTTGATGGTGAGTTAGAAGATGAGCAACAACTTGCCTTTGAAGCGAGGCTGCAGACCGATACCACGCTCGCAAACCGTTGCAAAGAATTTCAGCGGTCATGGCAAATGCTCGATCTCTTGCCCGGTTCTTCCGAAAGAACGACAAGGCTTACCGAATCAACAATGACCATGGCGTTGAAAACCCTTTCGACGCCTTCAAAAGCGTTTCTTGGGTGGCCGGCTAAAAGGTGGCTCGTCGTCTCTTTGCTCTCTCTTAATTCTCTCTTACTAGCTCTTATTTCGTACCATTCGATTACTCTCCCTGCTCGGCAGGAAAACCAAAAAACGATCGAACACATACCTGTCTACAAAAACCTTGACGCTCTTTTGGCAACAGAAGAAATTTCGTTTTTAAAATCACTCCAACAAAGTGGCCGTTTTATCCCTGTTTCAGATGAAGAGGTCAATGATCTTTCATTACCAGAAATTCCTTTTGAAGAAGAGGGTGAACTTAAATCTTGATACGGCTTTCCTCCTATTCACCTCACACATAACTTTTTTAACGTAACTATTTCAGACTGCCACTGTGGGCTATGACAATGTCTCCTGAAAACATCTCAAAACCAAAACGATCGCTGTCTTTGAAAATATCGACCCTTAAAAAAGAGTGGCCGACTAGCCTCTTAATTACATTGACGATTTTGTTGACCACCACCACCTTGGTTCAGCAGACGCTCTACAGCCTTAGCCAGGAAAAACTAGAGACACTGGCTCATCAAGAAAAGGCTTTTGAAAGCTTTACCCCTTTTGAAATTCAAAAACTTAATGAAAATCGGAGTCGCTTTGAGCAATTATCCCCTGAGCACCAAGAGAAAATCCGCTCGTTAGCCTTGGAAATCAACGAAGAAACCGGTGCTGCCGAGCTCTTGGTCATTATGAATAACTACCATGCTTGGCTCAAAGAACTGCCGGCAAGTAAACGGGCCGAAATCCTCGACTCAACAAAAGACGACAAACTTAAAAAAATCGATCAAACTCTTGCTCAGCAAGAAAGAAAGCGTTTTCTCGACCTTAGTCAAGAATTCGAACGTGCTGATTCTCACCAAATTCGCCAATGGGTTCGCAGCTATTTCTACAACCATCAACGCGAAATTTCCCAACTGCGACCTAATGACTTTTCTGTTCGGCGAACAAACTCCTCAAACCCCGAGGCGTTAGTTACAGCCTTATACCGTAGAGACCCAGATATATTAAACTCGCTCCCCGAACCGACGGCCGATGAATGGGACAACCTCTATAAAAATCTGACTCCTGAAGCACAAAAACTGGTCACTCAGACACAATCAGATGAGGAGAAGCAGGAGCTGGCCCTCCGCTGGATCCGTGCCGTCCTTCTTGCCAAACGGCAACCACGTCTACCACTCGATCACGAACTTGAGCAGTTTTATAGAGACCAGGTTTCTCCACAGACAAGAGAACAACTAGCCGAACTCACTCACGAGCAGAAGATTCGAGAACTCCGTACTCTCTTTTGGAACCACCAGCGTAATCGTGGCCAAGGCCGTAGAGATAGTGAGGGGGAACGTCATGGACGTGGACGTGGCCAAATGGGACAAAGAGATGGTGAAATGGAGGAGCATCGTGGACGTGGACGTGGCCAAATGGGACAAAGAGATGGCGAAATGGAGGAGCATCGTGGACGTGGACGAGGGCAAATGGGGCAAGGAAAAGGAGGGAGTCAAGGGAAGGGCAACAAAGAGCGTCAACGCCAACGAGACCGGCAAATCGACGATCAATCTGATAGGAAAAGAGATGGCCAACAGACTCAAAATAAAGGAGATAAGTCCCAAAGATCGAGCCGGCAAAAACGGAACCACAATTCCTCTCATCGTAGCAATGACCACCACCGATATAGGTAGAAAAAGAACTCGATTTTCGCCAGTTTTTCGCTATAAATAGCTATTTTCAACCATATTGTCTCCCATTCTTATACGATCTTTACACACAGATCGCCTTGGCTACCTTTGTTTTTGTCAACCTTAAGTATCTGGCGAGATACAAGAGGCTTAAGGCAGGTAGGGCATGGCTGCAAACGGGGGCAAATACGACATGGTCGGCATTTGCGAGATTTACCGCCTCTACGAGATTACGGCAACTTAAACGGGTTCGACGCATTGACTTTGCCCTACCCTTTAAAAAGTAAGGCTTACCTTTTCGCCCTCTCTTGAAACTAAGCTCGTATTCTCTAAATGGTGGTGACCGATCTATTTGTTTTTCGTTTTGTTGTCATAAAAGTCAATACAAACAGATTCGACTTAATTTAGTACCTGTCATTCTCCTATAAAGAATACTCTCTCAAAAGATTCCTCTAATGCTTGCCTTAAAAAGGCCCTTACTCTTCGTTAAGAACAAAGAAGACTTTGATTTGAATTATCAGAGATAGTCATCTTCGCTCGCTAGGTAACTTTCGGGCTCTGGTGTTGAGGGCGACTAGCCTCTTTCACTTTTTTAAACCTAAACGAGTCTTTCTCTTAGTTGGCCTACCAGCTGGCCAAAGTAACCCAGGGCTGTCTCGACTGGTTGAGGTTGTTCCATATCGACCCCAGCCCCTCGCAATAGATCAAGAGGATATTGACTGCACCCCCCTTTCAAGAAGCTCAGATAATCTTCGACATCAGCTTGCCCACCATTGAGAACCTTCTGGCTAAGGGCGATAGCAGCCGACATCCCTGTTGCATATTTGTAGACATAATAAGCTCGATAGAAATGAGGGATCCTTAAACACTCAAGGGGTAACTCCTCATCAATGGCAAACCCTTCACCAAAATAGTCAACGACTAACTGACGGTAGACATCTTTGAGAGAGGCGACCGTTAACGGCTCGCCCCCTTCGGCCATGGCGTGGACCGTTTTCTCAAATTCGGCAAACATCGTCTGGCGGACGACTGTCGCTCGAATTCCATCGATCTCTCGATTAAGGAGATAAGCCTCTAATTGTCGATCATTCGCTTTTGAAAGAAGAGAGTGGTGCAGAAGTTCTTCATTGAAAGTCGAAGCGACTTCAGCAACAAAAATCGTATAATGGCAATAATGATATGGCTGTTCTTTACAAGAGTAGTGACTATGCATCGAATGGCCCGCTTCATGAGCTAACGTAAAGACATCATCTAAGACAGTCGGCTTATAATTCATCATAATATAAGGGTCGGCCTGATAGACCCCATAGCTGAAGGCGCCACTCTGCTTCCCTTTATTAGGATACCGATCACACCATCGGCCGCTAAGCCCTTGCTGCATGACTTGGCAATACTCCTTTCCAAGAGGGGCACACGCCTCGACGACAAGCTCGACCGCTTCGTCCCAGGAGTGCTCTTGTTTTATCTCAGAAACGAGTGGAACATAGGTATCGTACATGTGTAACTTCTCGACATCTAATTTTTCCCTGCGCAACTCATAATAATCGTGGACAGCAGGCAAACTAGTGCGGACACTTTTAATCAAATTATCATAAACTGACATCGGTACGTTGTCAGGGAAAAGCGATTTTTCCAGAGCTGAAGGATAATTACGAGCCCGGGCATAATAGACATCTTTGTGGATTGAACCGGCGAGCATTGCAGAGAGGGTGTTTTCGTGATCGACAAATTGTTGGTAATATTGGTGAAAAGCTTTTTTGCGAACTTCCCGATTCGGAGAGTATAAAAACTGGCTAAAAGTTGCATTCGATAGTTCGACCTCTTTTCCCTCTTCAATTTCAAGTGTTCCGAATTTCATGTCGGAATCGAGTAATTGTCGAAAAGCTTTTCCGACACTACCTGCCATTTCGCCCTGCATAGCAAGAAGGCGCTCTTCATTTTCGGTCAAAGTATGGTCTTTATAGCGTCGCATCCGCTTGAGTAACAGACGATACTCGGCAAGCTCTTCTGCTGCAACATAACCTTCGTAAACTTCCTCATGAAGAGAAAGAAGTTCAGGCTGCATAAAACTTGCAGCCTGTGCCGCCCTTGTAGCGACCGATTGAAAACGGGCAACCAGTCGTTGATAACGATCATCAAGCTGATTCGTGGCGCTATTCAAAAAGGCATAGGCACCAAGCCGTTCTCCTTGCAAATCAAAGGAACACTCAAAATCAAGAGCCTCCTTAAGGACAGCTGCCCCCTCACCAAGTCGGCCCTGAAAGGTTGCAAACGTTTCGATTTGCCCTTCCCATTTTTCGAAGGCGACCTCCCACTCCTTATCATTTTCAAACAACGTACCAAGATCCCATTGATCTTCGAGAGCAACCTGTGAACGTTCGATAAGTACTTCAGCCATGAAAAATCCTTTGGTTTGATCGATATTTGTCTGAACGAATGTTCGTTAAAAACGATTACGTGAGAGGTCTCTAACTACTGCCGCTTAGCACACATTAAAACTGGACAAGGGCTCCACCCCAGGTAAGACCGGCTCCAAAGCCCAACATAACAACCTTTGCGCCTGGAGTTATCTTTCCTGCCTCAAAAGCATCGGCCAAAACAAGTGGTATACTCGCCGCCGAAGTATTTCCATACTTTTCGACATTCACAAAAACCTTATTGGCATTGAGGCCATATCCTTCGATAGCTGAATTTAATATCCTTAGATTGGCTTGGTGAAAAAGCCACAGGTCGACCTCTTCTTTTTTGACATTGGCGTGACCGAGTAATTGTGAAGAGACCTCTTCGATAAGGCGAACAGCCCATTTGAAAACAGGTTTTCCATCCATAGAAATATAATGCTTTCGCTCTCGAACGTTCTTTTCATTGATCGGCGTTCGTGAACCGCCAAATGGGATACACAACAGCTCACCCCCACTACCGTCCGCTCCAAGGGTTGCAGCGAGGAGGCCCTGTTCCTGCTTTCCGCCCTCTAGCAAAACGGCCCCTGCGCCATCGCCAAAGAGAGGGTAGATCTTTTTTTCCTGAGGATTAACGACACTCGACATCGTTTCGGCCCCAACAACCAAAACCTTTTTATAAACGCCATTCTGGACAAACTGCCCACCAACAATGAGTCCGTACATAAAGCCAGAACAGGCAGCATTCACATCTAGGGCAGCAGCATGCGACCCAAGTCGGTCTTGTAGCAAACAGGCAGTCGCCGGTGTTGGATGATCACCAGTGAGTGTAGCAACCAAAATCAGATCGACCTCTTCAGGACGGCAGGCAGCCCTTTCAAGACAACTTTTTGAGGCATGGTAGGCCATGTCGCTTGTCGCTTCGTCTTTGCCGACATGGCAGCGCGATTCAATACCTGTCCGCTGCAAAATCCAATCGTCATCATAACCATATTGTGCTAGCTGAGCATTGGTGATGACTTTTTCAGGCACATAGGATCCTGCCGCAACAATCTTGACCCCTGGTTGGGAAAAAAGGGGAGGCGATTTAAAAGTTTGCATAGGTAGCTTATCACTAAAGTATAAAAACGTGTCCTTAACCTCAACTATAACAAACTGCCCTTTTCTTGCGTAGACGAGTGTGTTGTCTAGAAACAAAAACTTTCCCGAAAGGGATTTTACTCTAAAAAAAGAGTGTAAAATCCTCTCTTGCTGAAAAGTGCTTGTAAAAGCCGTCAACCCAAAGCCAGAACCCTTTTACTCCCCTATTTCTAACAAAAACATGAACCTTTCAACATAAAAGTGGCTCTCCATAACTAGCAGAGTCATGAATTCCTGCTGTTTTCCGCAAAAAAGAACACCTACAGTCCTTTAGGGGGGTATCCCTTTGGTTTGTATCCAATACACTAAATGGACTCGTTCTTTCCAAATTTGGCGATTCCTCTTATTTCACAGACTGATACTATGTGCTTGTTGGCTATTCAGTACCATGTCATCCCTGAGGTGCCCATCTTATTGGCTGCCAACCGGGAAGAGTTTTACGATCGTCCCTCACGACCTCCTGCCATTCAATCGGGAAAACCCCGCGTATTGTGCGGAAAAGATTTGCAAGCAGGTGGTACATGGCTCGGCATCAATCAACATGGTGTCGTCATTGGGGCTTGCAATCGTCGTAAAAATAATTCGGTGATGGTCACACGATCCCGTGGTGTCCTTTGCCGTGAGATGCTCAAAGCACATTCAGCACAAGCTGCCGTCAATATCGCTATGGAGGAGCTCGCCACAGGACGCTATAACGGTGTCAATTATATCTGTGCCGACTTTCAGGCCGCCTTTGCTGTCCATGGTGGCAACCATTACGAAGCAGTCCCTCTTGAACCTGGACTGAATATCATTGGCAACAATGATGTCAACGACCTTCATGACGAACGGGTTCAAATGGCCAAAAGGCTGCTGACACTGCAGTCGCTCGATTCTTCTGTAAAATTCCTCGCCGTCTCTAGCCGAGTCTTTGCCCGTAGTCCAATTGCACCCAATAAGCCGAGCATGGTCATTCGTGAAGCCGAACGGGGAACGGTCAGCTCGACCTTGTTAGCCCTCGGTATAAAACCACGTGATTCAATTTATCAGTTTGCCGACGGGGCACCCGATCAGGTCGACTACAAAGATCATTCGCCCCAGCTTCGAGACATACTCAGCCGTGGCCTTCGAGAAGCCCAAAAGCGTAAACTCAAAGAGGCCCAAGCGGCCAATTCACAAGTTCACGCATAAGCTCGCACTGAATCTCGCCTGTTACAGTATCTTGGTTGTTACAGTATCTTGGTTGTTACAGTATCTTGGTTGTTACAGTATCTTGGTTGTTACAGTATCTCGGTTGTTACAGTGGCGGCCTAATTTCGGCGAGGTAACTTCGTCGCTATCTCTTAGGATGCTGGCGGCTCAAGTCCAAAGTCACGAATAGTAAGAAGGGTCTCTAATTCATACCCTTTTTCCGCAAAAGCTTCTTTACCACCTTCTAGGCGGTCGATAATTGCCAAAACTTTCTCAACATGGATACCGGCCGCCTCGACCTTTTCAATCGCCTTGAGCGAGCTACCACCTGTCGTTACGACATCTTCGACGATAACAGCCCTCTCACCACCGGCAACAGGCCCTTCAACATCGTTCCCTTTCCCATGTCCTTTTGCCTCTTTTCGAACGATGAATCCTTTAACAGGCAAATCTTGTTGCCCAGCCAGAGTAATGATTGCTGCCGTAATAGGGTCAGCGCCAATTGCCATCCCACCAACGGCATCGGGCAGGTTTCCGTCCATGAGCGATAACATACCACTAGCGATAAGGTTTGCCCCCTTCGGGTCAAGAGTCACCTTGCGACAGTCGAGATAATACTTCGACTTTTTTCCCGAGGCCAGGGTAAAGTCACCCAGTTCCAACCCTTTTTCGCGGACCAATTCGATGAGTGCTTGTTTGTCGTACATGTTGCTCACTTTTTTGAAAAGAAAGAGAGGAGAGAAACCATCGGGACACTTCCGTTGTTTTCAAAGAGACCTAAAACAACAGCCCTATTTTAACCATCCACTAACCGATGCGCAAAGGGGCAGGTGAAGTTCTTTCTACCGGTAAAGAGAAAGAAATAACGAGAGTCGTTTCCGCAGGCTCGTCCGTAAGAGAAAGGGAGCTTTTTTAGGAGTACCCTTAAATGTTTACTCCAAGATGCTTACCAAGCCTACCAAAGGCACTTCTCAAAAGAAAAGCTATCTATCGGGAGAGGTGTCGAATCCGAACTTGAGACCCAAGGGTCAAAATGCCGTAAATGTCAGAGGCATCTAACGGTGTGAAGGCGAGAGTTCCCCCCGGCAAAGGCACCTCTGGCCGAGTCGGCATCGCATGCAAAACTGGCCCATTGGTCGTGGCAAGGTACCATTGACCAAACGGATTCTCAGGATGACGAGCAGGTAACGCCTGTCCAGTGGCCGTTAGGTATTGGTATCCCGGTTGACGGACAGCGATCGACCAGACACCTTCTGGAGGTGGGTTTCCGGCGAACTGAACGGCAAATCGCCCCGCGTACATTGGTCCCAAAAAGACGGTGACAAGACCATTCTGATTGGTCAAATCAAGATCGACCTCAGCATAAAATTGGCCACGAAAAACTTTAAGGACAGTTCCCTGAGGAATTGGCCCTTCGGAAAGGCCGTTGATACTACCAAGCAGTTTTTCTGAAATTCCGTACTTATCTGCCACCTGGTCTAATGTCTCACCCGCAACGACCTGGTAAGGTTCTTCAAGACGATGTTCAGTCGAATAAATCACAGAACCGGCAAGTTGATCCAACCGTGTAATAAGCCGTGTCGTTTGTTCAGAGCTAAGATCTGGGTTTTGATAAAAAATGGTTAATCGACGGAGTGCTTCGGCATATCTGTTCTCCTGAATTTCTTGCTCGGCATTTTTCCAGGCTTCTTCAAAAAGCGCTTCTAATTGGCGACGGCTATTTTCGGCAGCCCCTTCACTTGTCAACATTCCATTACTAGAGGAGGCTTGTTGAATATTTTGAAGACTGCTCTGTGAATTTTGAGTCTGAAAATCAGCTAAATGAGCCTGCTGTCCGCCGTTCTCTTGGTAGGCATTGTCACTCTCTTGTGTAAACTGTCCTGTTCCGCTAAAAAAATCGGGATTTTGCGAAAGGGACGGTGCTGAAGGCCCAACACCGGTTAGACCCGAACCAATATTGTTCGATTGGCCCGACAGCTCTCGGTACAGTTCGTTCCCTTTGGCGAGATCTCCCTCTTCGACCAGAACCTCTGTTTCGTCATCCGAAGGAGAGGTCCCTGTTATCATCTCGGGGTAATAGATCGCCAAATAGGCACCGTACAAAACAAACGCCAATATAAATGTCGTTGAAATATTTTTTAGCATCTGCATTGTGTTCCGTCCTTCCTTTGACGAAAAAGAATCTGCAGAGATAGAAAAGCAGTAAACAGACTCCCCGTCTGTTTTGCGCAAAGGGGGCCTCTCGACCTTTTGCGAAGGGACATCTTACAATAACTGGGTTTGCAAGACCAGACCAGTTTTTCCAGCCCAAAATTAAGAGAGATCGGGGGTGTTCTCGCCTTCGTTGTCGGTCTCTCCCGACTTGTTTTGGCCCTTTAGTGTCGCCGTCGAATTGGCCAATGCCTTGTGAAGTCCAATAACCGTGATAGCGTAGCTAGCACGCAGTCTCCCCCCCTCAACGGTTGGATTAAAGGCAAGCGCCGTCGCCTCTTCGCCAATTTCTCCAAGAAACGTGTTGAGTCTTTCGAGCGACCCCAAGGAGACGATTTCGCCGACAAGGGAGAGTTCTTCCTGAACACTCAATAAAGCTTTTTTCTGAGTAAAGGCAGCAACTGCCTGTTGTTGTTTTCCGTCTTGGCCTGTACCACAAAGCGAGAACCAGCCCTCTTTTTGCTGCAAAAGATAAAGTGGCAATCCCCAACGGATCCCTGGTGATGGTAACTCTCGTGCGAGAAGCTCGACCGCTTTGGCCTGAGCCTCGACGATGAGCTCTCCCTCTTTCAGCTGTGGGTTCAATATGACCGTCGGTGTTTTATCAGTTAACCCCCGAACAAACTCGGCAAAATCTTCTGGCCGTTTAAGAGAAGAGAGGGGTGCCGAAATACCGGCCGCCTCTTGGAAATCACCGGCCAACGACAGGTCATCAAAAAGGACGACTGCCAAATGATCCTCCTTTTCTTCTTGGTTGCCCCCCTCTCCCTTGGGTCCCTCAGTTGCCAGCCGGTACTGACTTCGCATAAGAGAGACATACCCTCCACCATGGGGCAGAATATAGAGAGGAAATTTCCAAGGATGGGCCATTGTCGTTGCCAAAGCATTTCAAGAAAGGATAAAGCCAGAGAGCGATCGCTAAGCTCGACCATTATCGTTGACTCTTCGACTACGTCAAGGAAGCCCTACGAAACAGATCTTACCACCTCTTGTTGGGGGCCACTCCTTTTCCCTCCCTACAATCGCTATCTTGCAAAAAACCGCACCCACTCTCGTCCCCTTTTTTGAATTTGAAAGCACTATAGCCTCCTTTTGAGTGCTAGGCTTTGAATGCATATTGACGAAGAATTTCTATAAATGAACTCGACTTTTAACCTGGTTTTTGAATAAAACAATGATTCAAGAAACGACCAATCAATTTCGTGGTACTGTAAGAGACACCATGACCCGCGATGTCGTCTTTGCCGACTGCAACAGTACCATATGCGAAATTTCTGAACTTATGGTCGAAAAAAACCTTCGCCGAATGGTCGTTATTGACGAAAGAAAGAAGGTCTTAGGTGTCGTTTCTCAACGAGATGTTCTAAAACATTATGTCGCCATCAAAGATAAAGATGCCGACACTCAAAACATGGTCCGTTCCCGCACCATTGACAAAATTTTACCAAAGACCAAACCGATAACGATTTCACCTGATCTTCCTGTCGCTAAAGCGATGCTTCTAATTGCAGCGAACAAAATAGGCTGTCTACCCGTCGTCGGTTTTCAGAACGAACTCATCGGCCTCCTTACAGTGACCGACCTATTACGACAGGCAACTGGAAAAAAGCAAAATCTCGATGCCGTTTTTCAGTTTTTCATACCAAATTCGCAAAACAACGCCTCCAAGCCGGCCTACATTCGAAAAAGTAGTCTTGAGATTGTTGTGCCACTCAACGCGATTGACTCACCCGAGACGATTCCACCCTATGTTGTTTTGGGTTACGATCCACCGACCGGCCGAATCTTATTGAAATTCCTAGAAGATGCTATCGATGGAGCTCTTCGTACGCGAGAGTTCGAAGGCAATATCAGCATTGAGGCCAAATCGTTTATCGATTTCTTTGACCTTACCCGGAAGGTGACCGCCTTTAACGTCACAATGCCCCAAGGGCCAGACTATGTCGTCCTGACCCCGAAAAAAGCTTTTTAGAATCGGTAAAAAAGGGCTAATACTCAAATAGCTCAACCACCCTCGCCAGATCTTTGGCCAAGTTACTACCTAGCCAGACAAGCCCTAAGAGACATCTTTTTCTTTCCCCAGAGATTCATTAACAGGGGCTTTCTTTACGACCGACTTTTCTTCATTTGCAACTGGGTACTCTTGAGGTTTCCCTTGTCGAAGGATCGCCCGAACATGTTCAAGCCGTTTCTTGATTGTCGCCTCAAATCCACGGGTCGTCGGTTGGTAGTATTCTTTATCGACGCCAAGATAATCTTGAGGCGAAACACCTTCGTCGTGGCTATGGGCATATTGGTAACCGAGACCGTGGCTAAGCTCTTTGGCGCCAGGATAATGACCATCTCTTAAATGTTTAGGCACAGGCAAAATTCGGTCAGAGGCAACGTCTGATCGAGCCGAAAAAATAGCAAGCGTCGCCGCGTTTGACTTTGGTGCCGCCGCAAGATAGGCGACCGTTTGTGACAAAATCAACTGACTCTCGGGGAGGCCGATATACTCACATGCCTGCATGCACGACACAGTCAAAGTCAGCGCCTGCGGGTCGGCGTTGCCGATATCTTCACTCGCTAAAATAATTAACCGCCGGCACAAAAATCGCAGCTCTTCTCCACCATGTAACATTTTGGCCAGCCAATAAATTGCGGCATCTGGATCACTCCCTCGTATACTTTTGATGAGAGCACTGACTGTGTCGTAGTGTTGATCTTCGGACGAATCGTAGACAATCGCTTTCTGCTGCATCGCCTCTTCGACCAAAGTCAGGGTTAAATGAATCGGTTGCTCTGCCGATGAAAGGACCGCTAGCTCAAGACCACCTAAAGCACGCCGGGCATCACCGTCGGAGAGTTTTGCCAAAACGGCCAATGCCCTTGGATCGACCTTAACCTCATAGTCACCTAAACCATTCTCTTTATCATCTAACGCTCTTTGCAATAATTTTTCGATCTCTTCGGGGGCATGGCTTTCAAATTGAAAGACCTGGCTTCGACTCACAAGAGCGCTGTTTACAGCAAAAAAAGGGTTGGCAGTCGTCGCACCGACAAAAATAACAACGCCCTCTTCGACATCAGGCAAGAGTGCGTCTTGTTGTGATTTATTGAATCGATGAATCTCATCGATGAACAACAAAGTCTGGTATCCCCCTGTTGCGAGCTCTTGACGCGCCTGCTCCAAAATCTCTCGGAGTTGTTTCACCCCACTGGTAATCGCTGAAAGGGAGACAAACCGGTAACGGTTTTCTTGTGCCAATAGTCGGGCAAGGGTCGTTTTCCCCGTTCCGGGAGGACCAAAAAAGAGGAGAGAGCTCAGCCGTTGTGCCTTGATCAGACGCCACAACAACTTTCCCTTGCCGAGAAAATGTGTTTGCCCGACAAAATCGGATAACTTCTTAGGACGCATCCTTGCCGCCAAAGGCTTAGCCTCTTGGAACCGCCGATTTTCACTCTGCTCAAATAATGACATCTTGGTGAAATCCGATTTAAGGAGGCAATAAAAAGAAGTCTACTCGTGGCGTAATGCTTCGATGGGGTCGAGCTGCGCTGCCCGATAGGCAGGATAAAGGCCAAAAATGACCCCAACTGTTACCGAAATACCAAAAGCAATCGGTATGGAAACAGGAACAATAAGAGGAGCAACGTCACGGACCGCCTCTGGAATTGCTGCCATTAAATCTGGTCGAAACCTTTCCATACACCACCTTGCAAACTGAAAGCAGAGAGGGCAAAGAAGACCAAGTAAAATACCGACCAACCCACCAACGACCGATAAAACGACCGTTTCAACCAAAAACTGCCGGATAATATCTTTTCGCTTGGCACCTAAAGCGCGCCGAATACCGATCTCACGTGTCCGCTCTGTCACCGTTGCCAACATAATATTCATAATTCCAATGCCGCCGACCAAGAGCGAAATTGCCGCGATAAGTCCCATAAAGACCATAAACATAAACCGAGTCGTTTTAGCCTGTTCGAGCAACTCAAGTGGAATAACAATCGAAACGTCACCGGCTTGATCATGAACATCGCCTAGAATTACTTTCACCGATTCCGAAACATTAAGGACATCGTCTTTATTTTTAACCTGCATAGTAATTTGATTCAGTTCGACCGTTTCCCGCTCGAATGAACCATCTCGGTTAGTCCGGATTGTGTCGCCAATACGATCTTGCCACGTTTTAATTGGTATATAGACGTCGGCCGAAAAATCTTGCCCAGCGATTGAGCCCCCAACGGCGGCCGTCGCTGCCCGTGGCTGTAAGACCCCAATTATCTTATAGTATTCTTCATGGTCGGGAAGGTAGATGTTTTTTCCCAAAGGTTCACTCGTTGGAAAAAGCTCATTTGCAAGTTCAGATGCCAAAATACAATGTTGACTACGATTTTCGTTGTCAAGCGCGTTTAAAAAACGGCCCGATCGGACATTAAGCTTCATGAGTGTGGCATAGTCATCGGTACAACCAACGAGGCGACCCTCTGTCCGGACCCCTTTATACTCAATTGCCCTTTTTTTTTCCCGAATCGGAATGATCTTTTCAAGTGAATCGCCCAAGATATCTTCTAGACGACGGAAATCTTCTCGCATGAGACCATATTCGGCCGAACCACGACCAGCAATCGAGACTTCACCAATAGGTCGAACCGAACGAACGATAACATTGTTTGCCCCAAGCTGCTCGATCTGCTCCTGGGCCTTGGCACTAATACCTTCACCGATTGCTAGTAACCAAATGACACTCGAAACCCCGATGAGTATCCCTAGAATGGTTAACAATGAACGCATTGGGTGCAACAAAAGACTCTTCACCCCTAGTTTCCAAGTCCGTAACCACAACATCGCCTGTTACCAATTTACCTTACATTGAGTTTATTTTAAAAATGTTCCCAGAAGAACATTTCTGGAGCAATGAATCAAAGAGCCTTATGCAGAAGGGACCCCATTTTCCGCATTCGCAGTTTTGGCATGGTCTGAAATGACAAAATTTTCTTCGGCACTCGGTTTGTCAGAAAGGACGACGCCGTCGCGCATACGGACGACCCTTTTTGACCTAGCGCCGACTTCGTCTTCATGAGTAACAATAACGATCGTTCGCCCCTCAGAATTGAGCTTGTCAAAAAGTGATAAAATCTCTTCGGTCGTTTTTGAGTCAAGGTTTCCCGTCGGTTCATCTGCTAACATAAAATAAGGATCGTTTACCAGGCTTCGTGCAATCGCTACCCGCTGTTGTTGCCCACCCGAAAGCTGATTCGGTCGATGGTCAAGGCGTTCCTCAAGACCAACCATTTTTGCAAGCTCTCGACACCGCTTTCGATCACTGGTCGTTACCCGCCCCTGATAGTACAGAGGGACCTCGATATTTTCGACGACGGTTAACTGCTGAATGAGGTTATACGATTGAAAAACGAAACCAATTTTGGTCGCCCGTACCGCTGAAAGCTGGTCATCGGACATCGTGGTGACATCTTGCTCACCCAAGGAGAGCTTTCCCGAAGTCGGACGATCAAGACAGCCGAGCATATTCAACAGGGTACTCTTTCCCGAACCTGAAGCCCCCATGATCGCTACATAATCACCCGTCGGGATATCGAAAGTAACGCCATTAAGGGCATGAACGACCTCACTTTTCAGTGTATAGGTCTTACGGACATTATCTATTCTGGCAGCAAAAGTCATTCGTTTTCGTTACCCACTAGAAAGAGAAGGTACTATTTTTTCCTCAAGTGAGTCGAAAACTAGCAACCGGATGGACACTCTGGCTCATTTGGCGATAGAGGAGTCTCTTCAACAATCTCTACGTCATCTCCATCCTCCTCTTGACTTTCCTCGTTTGTCAACAACTCTTCACCAAAAGTGCTCATGGTCACCTCAGACGCATCCATCGCTTTGGGAAAATCGACAACCCCTTCAAGCATTTTGGGGTTTTGCACAACCATTTGCCCTGCTGCCAACCCTGAAACGACCCAAGCATTTGTGCTGTTATTCAGTGGTGTTTCAATCTGAACGACCTTGTATTCCTCCCCCTCAACAACGAGGCAATAATGTTTTCCATTTCTCTCTTGAATAGCAACAACCGGAATTTGGATAGCCTCTTCTGCACGCTCAACCTGGATTTCGACATCGACAGTCAACCCAGCTAAAAGCCCCTCTGGTGGGGCAATAACATCGACATAGGTAATATATTTTTTGACATTCTCTCGCCATCTATTTGTAGGCTCGGGCTTTGTATTTTTACTGACAACAATACCTTGAAGCGACTGACCATTGAGAACCGTTCCCGTAATAACAACAGGTTGACCGACTTCAATAGTGTTGATATTTGCCTCATTCACACCGACCTGAACCCGCATCTTATCCGAGTCTGGAATCGTCACGACAACCTGGCCTTCACGAACTTTCGCCCCAACATCGACAACAAAGACTTCGTCTTTGTATTCTTTCTCTTCGGTAGCAAGGGTCGCTATGCCATCTTTGGGAGCACGAATTTCACAATCTGCAATCTGCTCAATGAGAAAATTTTTCTTGGTCAGTTCTGTTGCATAACTTT
Source organism: Pirellulaceae bacterium (assembly GCA_028066335.1). Taxonomy (GTDB): domain Bacteria; phylum Planctomycetota; class Planctomycetia; order Pirellulales; family Pirellulaceae; genus JALCBQ01. Next base: position 134 of record JALCBQ010000065.1, on the reverse strand, counting down.
TTTCTTCCGAACGGACTTTCGCCTCTGCTGAAGTAATATTACTATTTAAAATAATAGTTTGCTTCGCTAATGTTTTTTCTAACAAAACGGTCTGTCGTGTGAGAGCGACGGCGAGTTCGTTCTCTGCCTTTTCA
>JALCBQ010000064.1:3875-15980 GCA_028066335.1 Pirellulaceae bacterium | reverse complement strand
TGTCAAAACAGGGGAGGCAATTTGGCGATAGAGGCGGCTAACAGCCTCTTCGATATCTTCGTTGGGGCGGACAAAAGAGGTTTGGCCCGAATTTTTTGCCGACAATTTATCGAGAAGGCGGCTATTAAGGTCAAAACCGACTCCAAAGCTAAAGAGACGTGCCTTGTTCCCACCCTCTTTGAGCTTATTGTACTCCGTGACATTTGCGGCGATTTTTGCCTCATTTGTTTCGCCGGCTGTTGGGAGGCCATCTGTCAAAAAGAGCAGGTAGTTCGGACGGGTGGTGTCTTGAATTTGGCCGAGTGCAACCCTAAGCGCCTCGTTGATATTTGTACTTCCCCCCGAATAAATCGCTTCAGTATAGCTGAGAGCTTCTTTGCGAGTCTGTTCGTTAAACCGCTGCAGTTCGGGCCGAAAGCTTTCAACTGCCGAGTCGTAGTTAACAATGTTAAAGGTGTCGCCTTCGCGGAGATTATTTAAGACAAATTTTAGTGCGTTTTTGGTTTGGGTTAGCTTGGTACCACTCATTGATCCAGAGCGGTCAAGAACAAAGAGAATATTTTTCAGTTGCCGATCGTCGTTGGCTGCTTTGATTTCTGGACTGACAAGCATCATGAAGAAACCGGGTTCGTTTTTGTTCGGGCGATAGCTTATAATGTTCGCCCCGATCGCTTGGTCGCCATTATCAAAGAAGAGGCGAAAATCGCCCGTTGGGATTTCATTGACCCCATGGTAACTCAAAATGGCTGATCTGTTATTGGGGCGTTTGATATTGAGTGGATGGGTAGGGCTGTAGATATTTTTGATATCGGCTTTGCTTTGAATATGAAGATTAATTTTGACGTTTTCGACAGGCTTGGAAGTGTACTGTACGGTACTAAGTGGAAAAGAGAGTTCTGTAAGTCCACCCTGTTTTCGGCAGACCTGGTTGTATTTGATCGTGACCGTCCGTGAGGCACCAGCCGGAATTGGGAAAACCGAGGTTTTAAACATGCCAGTTCCGACCCATTCCAGCAGGGCAGGGTCTTGGTTCTTGCGAACATAATTTTCGTAGATTGAGCGGGCTTTTTTAGCTTCTACTAATTGGGCGGGATACTCCTTCCCATCAACAAGGTAGGTCATCTCTTTAATAGCACCATCGTAAGGTAGTGGTAAGACTAGTGAAGCCTCTATTTGTCGCCTGCCAGTGTTGGTAAAGGTCTGAGAGACCTGAACCTCTGCAAGAGAATCGTTCAGTTTGGCTGAAATACCAAGTTCCTTGATTTTATATGAATGGGTCGGTACTTCGCGAGGTGGTCGGATACCGTAACGTGGCAGGCGTCCACCTACGGACTCATCTTCTTGGAGCAAAAAGCCTTGCCCCTGGGAGACCGAGGGAGCAAAAAGAAAGGCAAAGAAAAAAGTCGCCAGAATAAGGCCAGTTGAGGCCGCGTGAGAGTTTGTTAGGGATCGCATGAGCCAAGTTCCTTCTAGTGGTTAAATACAGGATCGATTTTGTACCTTCAGGGTGAGATCCTCTGAAGAGACCGTAAGAAAGTCTACAGCTGGCATATCTTCAAAGTATGAAATTTCAACACCCAACGCAAGCAAAAGTCTCCCCCTTGTTACAAAAAGGTTACGTTCCCCTTTTGTCTGGAGTTGAACGGGAGAGGTGTTTTGAAGGCTGCGTCAATAATAAAGACACGGTACCCTAGCAGAAAGTTCCACCATAAGCTCTGTTATTTTCTAAACCTGACCTTGCCGGAATCGGGTAATTTCAGTATTTTTAGCGACGATTTTCTCAAAAACCAAGAAAGGGATGTCCTTGGAGAAAGGTTATGCTCCTTTGAGTGAATATAGGCAAGATCGCGGTTTGAAATTGGCAAAGTTTGTGCGAGGCTTAGTGGCAGCGCTCGTCCCATTGTCGTTCATTGCTATTGGTGGCTGCGCGGGTTTGCGGCCAGCTGACTGGGTGGCACCAGCTGTCGTTGCCGAGCATCCTAATCCGATGCCACTTGTCAGTCGAGACAGCGATTTTGTGTGGGATCAGCTTATCCAGACAGTCAATGATTTTGGCTTTAAAGTCGAGCGAGAAAATAGAATGCAAAATTTTGGATCGCAGCAGACGATCGGTCAGATAGAGACCTATCCAAAAATCGGGTCGTCGTGGCTAGAGCCATGGGGAAGAGATTCAACAGCAGGGTATGAAAAATGGCATGCAACGATCCAAACGGTCCAAAGGAAGGTCGTTATCCAGGTGACCCCCCTTGCCGGAAACTTTCAAGTCGAGGTGATTGTCCTTAAGGAACTTGAAGATCTCCAGGGACGTGGTGTTCAATCAGCGGGAGAGTCGATCAAAAGATATGATGGCTCGATCTATCGAAAAGAGGACGATCCGTTTGCTTTCGGTTTTACTCAAGGATGGATTCCCATGGGGCGAGACCATTCTCTTGAGCAGGAGATGTTACGGCAGATTCATGCCCGACTGAATGCAACTGTTCCGATAAGTAGCCCATCGCTGGGGTATTGAGGGTTTTCGGGAAAAGCTGTTTTTAAGGTGCAAATGGGCCTGTAGTTGCACATAACATACATTATCGGACGTTGTGGCTGTTTTGCTTTGTCTCCTTTGCCTTTCTTTTTTAGGCTAAGAGGCTCCACGGGTTTTGTGTTTGCTTATGAACAATGGTGCTGCCCGCTGAATGAGCTGATGATTCTCTACTAGTAGTTACCAAGAGTTGAAGAAGCCCTTCTATTCTTACGACGCTTTCCGGATGTGGCAACAAAGTGGACGAGAAAGTTGGCGCATAAAAAAAGAACCACTGCAGCGGTTCTTTTCTCGAAACTGGTATTGGAAGGCCCCTACCCGTTTTGGGATTCGCCCGCTTGTTCAAGAAAGACTCCAATTTTTCGGAATTTTTCATAACGTTCTTCAAGGAGCTGTTCGAGGGGTACCTGACCTAGAGCTTTCAGTTCTTCGAGGAAAAAATTGCGAAGGCGATTCGCAGCCAGATGAGGATCACGGTGAGCACCACCGAGTGGCTCCTCAATGATATGGTCGATTACCCCAAATTTCAGGAGCTCATCGGCAGTAAATTTGAGTGCACCGGCTGCCTGTTCAGCATACTTGTGACTTTTCCAAAGGATGCCGGCACAACCTTCAGGGCTAATAACCGAATAGTACGAATTTTGTAGCATGGCAACGCGGTCGCCAACACCAATACCGATGGCACCACCACTTCCCCCTTCCCCGATAACAACACAAATAATAGGTGTTTTAACTTGGGACATTTCGAAGAGGTTTTCAGCGATTGCCTGTGAAATTCCCCGCTCCTCGGCCCCGATTCCAGGATAGGCTCCAGGAGTATCAATAAAACATATAATCGGTATTTGGTACTTTTCTGCCATTTTCATTTTGAGAAGGGCTTTCCGGTATCCTTCCGGGTGGGCACAACCGAATGAGCAAGCTGTCCGTTCTTGATAGGTTTTTCCCTTATCGTGGCCGATAGCCATCACTTTATGTGCGCCGATTTTTGCAAAGCCGGTAAGAATCGCTCGGTCATCACCAAAGCGGCGGTCGCCATGAAGTTCCATGAACTCTTCAAAACAGAGCGACAAATAGTCAGGGGTATGTGGCCGATTTTTATGACGGGCAACTTGAACCATCTCCCACGGTGAAAGGTTGTCGTATACTTCTTTCGTTTTGTCGGCAAGCTCTTTTCGGAGTTTGCGTATTTTTGTAACGTTTTTTCCGCTTTGAGCATCGTCTGCGCTTTCAAGTTGACGAATTTGTTCTTCGAGTTCAATAATCGGTTCTTCAAAAGCAAGGCCAGGGGGTAATGCGTCCATATTTGTTTTATCGTGATAACAATTGAGGTTCGAAAAAGTAGGAGAGTTTCCGATCGATTAGTCTTCGGTCGAAGGAGCTACCTCAGGAGATTTTACCGAGGTTCGGAAAATACGTATTTTCTGAAACGCCGACTTACAAGCCTGCATGTTATGGGGGCGGTCAGCCGGTGATTTTGCCAACATCTTAGCGACAAAATCGGCGAATTCAGGGCGGATGTTTGTGTTAAGGGTGTTAATAAGTGGGGGGGCCGCTTTGAGATGTTTTGTCAAAAGGTCGTTCTCATTGATTCCTGTAAAAGGAAGCTTGGCAGTGAGCATCTCAAAGACCGTGCAGCCGAAGCCATAAATATCGCTCTTCTCATCTATCGGTTTTCGTAAGATTTGTTCGGGAGAGAGGTAGCTGCGGGTTCCTTGCAATTGTGGTTTAATGATCGAGGCGAGAAGTTTACCAACCCCAGTTTTCTTCTTCTGAGAGATCGAAAAGTCGATAAGCCGAACCTCGTGTTTTATATTGAGAAGAAAATTATCTGGTTTGACGTCACAATGGAGCCAGTTTTTTGAGTGAAGGTGGATTAATGAATCGGCACACTGTTGCAAGATCGGTTGAATGTGTGCCATGATGTCTTGGTGATTTTCTCGAATGGCTACTTTCATGTTAGGTGATTTGAAAATTTCCATAACCAGAAAGGGACGCCCCTTATCGACCGAATATTCGTGAATTTTAATGATGTTTTTATGATCAAGTTCATGACCGACCATATACTCTTGTTTCAAGTAGTTGATATGGAGAGAATCTTTCAGATACTCGTTGTGTAATGTTTTGATGACAAAACGTCCGTTGTCGTGATCACGGATTGCTTCCCAGACCTGAGTCGTTTGGCCTGATCGCAAAAGACGAATGAGTCGGTAATTTCCAAGAAGGTTCAGTTCCACGTCGTTGATATTCCCCTATCTTCACAATTTAGGCAGATAACCGGGGTGGTTAAACCAACTATCCTACTTCATAGAAAGGGTTTGAGAAAGAGTAAATCCCGGAAGGGCTCTGACAATCCAACCTCTTTGACTTATGGAGATTCCTTACTGTTTTTCGATAAAATGGTTGTATAGAGCGTTCGGATTTCATCACTCATATGACGATGGCAGAACCGTTTTTCACAAAGTGCCCTGCCCGCTTGGCCATATTCCAGGCAAAGTTTTGGGTTTTGGGCCAATGTTTTGATCGCTTGACCTAGTCCTTGCTCGTCTTTGGGGTTTACAAGAAAGCCGGTTTTTTCCGGTAAAACGACCTCAGGAGCGCCATCAATGGCAAAGCTAACGACCGGTTTTGCCGCTAAAAGTGCCTGCGGGAGTGTTCGCGCCAGCCCCTCTCTAAGACTCGTATGTACCAAGCAATCCATCGCACCAAGATAACGAGGAATCTGGGACGGTCGGACAAGACCGGTAAAGCAAAAATGCTTTTCCATATTTAATGAGGCGATCTGCTTTTCGAACTCCTCTCGCAAGAGACCGTCTCCGACGAGAAGGAATCGAATGTTGGGGACTTCTTGAATAATCTGGGCTGCGCAATTAATGAGATATTTGTGCCCTTTTAGATGAAACAGGCGGGCAATTTTACCAACGACAAAATGATCATCTGAGAACCCGAGTTCCTTGCGTGTTGTCTGGCGATCGTTATTGGCTTTCAAAAAGGGTTCAATTTTCATGCCACTATAGATTGTAGAGAACTTTTCCCTGGGCGCAACACCGTTGTCAACGAGGAGGTCGGTCATGGCATTGGCAACACTAATAAGGTGGTGGCAGTTTTTAGCCCCCCACTGTTCAAGAAGGCGAAAAAAATGAAAAGCCCCCCTGCCCTGGTACGGATGAAATGGAGCACCGTGGACTGTATGGATGATTGCCGGTATTTTAAGGCGACTAGCTGCCAAACGGCCGAGAAGACCTGCTTTGGCACTATGGGTATGGACGACATCGGGGCGAAAATCTTTGAGGGTTTTCTTAATGGCAAAATAGGCTCTGAAGTCATGGCGCGGATCGATATTTCTTCGAAGAGAAGAGATAATCTCGGTAGGGATACCTTCTTTTTCAATTTGCGCGTGTAGATCCCCTTCCGGGCCGATTGCAGGGCCGGTTACTAAGAGGAGGTCGTCATTATATTCATGTATAAGATCTCGGCAGTTTAACAAGGTGTTTTCCTGGGCACCACCGACGATCATTCGTGTTATAAGATGAGCAATACGCATAAGTTTGAGTCGAAAATTTAGCACCCACGGGTAAAGTAAGAGCAGAAAGCAACGAAAGGAAGCGAGGACGTTTGCCGTCGAATAGAGCCCCCCTACCCTTTGATTTTAGCTCAGGTGCCGAGTTTTGGCACTCGAATAAAGAAAACCGTTATAAAGAGAATCGGCGCATTCCTGAAAAGAGGATGAGAATTTTTATTGATGTGAGGATAAAGAAGTAGAACCTTCATGGCTTTAGAAGGCAAGGCTCCGTTAATACCGAATACGTAAAAGGTAGAGACCATAAGCTGGTGCTCCTTGCCCACCAGCTACACGGTTTTTGGCGGCTAGGACCTCTTGAATCCATTGAGGTTCCTTTCGGCCAGTCCCGACAGCAATTAAGGTGCCGACAATATTTCGGACCATGTGGTACAAAAAACCGTTCGCTTCGACCTCAAAGGCGATCGGATCGCTGAATGCGGCGTTTAGCATTGGTTCTCGTTTGACTGAGATATCGAACAAGTTTCGGACGCTGCTTTTTCGTGGAGCTCCGGCCGTTTCAAAGGATGAAAAGTCATGTTCACCTAACAGGTATTGTGCCCCCTGAGCCATCGCTTCTACGTCTAGTTTTCGAGGGAAATGCCAAACATAACCACGTAAAAAAGGTTCGGAAAGAGGGGTGTCGAGAACGATGTATCGATACCGCTTTGATCGGTTGTCACGAATAGAGTGGAAGTTTTCGGGACATTCTTCTAAATGGTGAAGAACGATCGTCCGTGGAGTGTTGGCATTGAGGGAGTTTTGAATGACTTTACAGGAATAAGGGACCTCGTCGGGAAGCGAAAAACTAATAACCTGCCCAAGGGCGTGGACACCACTGTCAGTTCGGCTACTTGCTGCGACTCGGACAGGTGTCGGGCAGAGTTTGGTCAATGCTGTTTCTAAATGTCCCTGGACGGTTGGAACGTTCGGCTGGAACTGCCAGCCGTTGTAGTAGCTCCCATCGTAGGCGAGAGTTCCCTTGAAAAAACGCATGTCGCCTCGTTGGGGTCTATAAGGAAGACGAAAAAGGAAAGTTGAGAGTAGAACGCCCTAAATACAGGGGTTGCCTTAAAGCCAGAGCCCGCCATTCCCGTAAAGGTATCTGTGAAGTTAAGAGAGCTTGACTTGTTGTGATATGAGCTGTTTTGCAATTTGGACGGCGTTACTCGCTGCCCCTTTTCGTAAATTGTCACTGACACACCAAAACGCAATGCCATTTTCAAAGGCAAGGTCTTCACGAATACGACCCACGAAAACCCCTTCTTTACCATCACAATCAAGGGGCATAGGGTATTCACCTTCGGAGAGGTTATCACAGACGGTAATCCCTTCTGCTTGCTCAAAGAGCTTACGTGCCTCGTCTGCCGATAGTTTCTTTTTCGTTTCAACAACGATACTTTCACTATGGCAGTTGGTTACGGGGGCACGGACACAAGTCGGTGAAATACGAATCGTGTCGTCGCCGAAAATCTTGTGTGTTTCGTAGACCATTTTCATCTCTTCCGAAGTAAAGCCTTGGTATTTTTCGGAGCCGATTTGAGGGATTAAGTTAAAGGCGATCGGGTGAGCAAAGGCTGAGGGAGGGTGGTCTTTGCCTTCAAGAGCAGCCTGACTTCCTTCTTGCAGTTCATCTTGGCCGGCGACCCCTGCCCCACTTGTTGACTGGTAGGTGGCAACGATGACCCGCTTGATTTCAGCCGCTTCATGAAGTGGTTTCATGGCGACGACCATTTGGGTCGTGGAGCAGTTAGGACTGGCAATGACCCCTTGATGTTCAAGGATTGCTTCAGGATTGACTTCGGGGACGACAAGGGGAACAGCCGGATCCATGCGCCAATACCCACTTTCATCGACGACAAGACAATTTCGCTCTCGCGCCCAGGGAACGAACTCGGCAGCGACTTCGTCAGGGGTGCTGGCGATCGCCAGGTCAAGGTTATCAAAAACCTCAGGGACAAGCTCTTGAACAGTATGTTCTTTCCCCTTGAATTCAATTTTTTGTCCAGCAGAACGTTTAGAGGCAAGAAAAGTGAGCGATTCAAAAGGGATTTCCTGCGCTTCCAGCTGTTGGAGAACGATTTTCCCAACGGCCCCTGTGGCGCCGACAATCGCTAGATGCTTATACACCAGATCGGGTCCTTATTGGAATTGAAAAAGGTTATCGGGCTAAATGTTAAGGCCCTCTGAAGCTGGGGAATCGACTTAAAGGCTTTCATGTCAAGACATTAGAATCCTCAGAAGATGAGGGTATCAGCGACGATAACGGAGATGTAAAGTTTTCTGCTAAAGGCCTAAAGTATGGCTGCCATTTCGTTTTTCGGCAAGCGGCTTATCTTCTGGTGATCATCAAAAGAGAGGAAAAAGAGGCGAAACGTACTGCTTCACTGAGCCAGACTCTCTTTTCAAAAGGAGGGTACCTGAATGAGGAGGTTCGTTGAGAAAACTTTCTCTGAGAGGCTCCTACCAATGAGAAAAGATATTTCTAAAAAAATCGGCATGGGGGGGTTTGGAGAACAGTAGCTGGGTAGTACCTTATGATTGTTTTAAAATAATGAGTTTTTAATGTAAGTTTAGTTAATTTCTTAAGTCATTTTTCTAGGGATACCCAAATGACCTTTCCGTTATTGAAAACCGGTCCGAACTCGACAGGTCGTCGTTTTGGCCTTTTTTTGGTGTTTTCTTTCCTTTTAGTCGGTGGGTATAGCTTGGCGTGGGCAGGAGAACAGGCGCCTCAAGAGCGGGACACCGTCTCGCAACAAGAAGAGATAGAGGCTAAACAGGAGGATGATCGTAGTACTCAAAACGGCGGTAAAGGAGAAGAGTCTCGGGAAGGGTCAAGAGAGAGTATTTCGATCTTACCTAAAATCAAAATACTCCATGGTTCACCAGCGACCGTAATCGATTTAACAAATATTCTTGAAGATGAACGATTTACCGAGATCGGTGAAAACTGGTCTGCTGAAATTATCAAAAATAAAAAGAAAAAAGTCGTCGACCCAAAGGTTGAAAATGGCCAGCTAATCCTCACCTGGGGAAAGGTTGGCAAGAGTGAGCTAATAATAAATTTTACTAGTTCAGATACTCAAAAAATATTTGCGTGTTCACAACAGGTTGAGGTATGGGAACCAGATTGGCAGAAGCTCGCCTTTGCCGTTATTGGTGGTTTAGGGATTTTTCTACTTGGCATGAAGAGTATGTCTGAAGGTGTCCAGGCAATTGCTGGAAATGGGCTGCGCCGAATGATTAGCTTTGCAACAGATAATCGCCTCATGGCGACAGGTGTTGGAACGGTCGTAACGACCCTTGTTCAATCGAGCTCAATTACCACAGTGATGGTCGTCGGCTTTGTCAGCTCTGAGTTTATGACCCTCTCCCAGGCGATCGGTGTGATTATGGGAGCGAATATTGGTACGACGGTAACGGGGTGGATTATCGCCCTGAAAATCGGTAAGTATGGCCTTCCTTTGGCTGGTATTGGAGTTTTTGGCTATCTCTTTATTAAGAACGACCGGATACGGTTTACTGCCCTTGCACTTATGGGATTGGGTATGGTCTTTCTCGGTTTAGAACTTATGAAAGACGGGTTTAAGGTCGTCCGAGAGCTTCCCTCTTTCGAAGCCTGGTTTCAGATGTTTACTGCGAGTGATTTTAGTGGGATATTCTACTGCGTGCTCGTCGGTTGTATTTTGACATTTATTGTCCAATCTTCTTCGGCGACTTTAGGGATTACCATTACCCTTGCCGTCGTCGGAGTGATCGATTTTAGAACAGCTGCAGCACTCGTTTTGGGAGAAAATATCGGGACGACGGTTACTGCTCTTTTGGCCTCGATCGGAGCGACCACAAACGCAAAGCGGGCTGCCTATTTTCATGTGATTTTTAACTTGCTGGGTGTCTTTTGGGTCGTTTCGCTCTTTTATGTCTTTATACCATTTGTCGATGAATTTTTGGTCCCCAACGGTGCCGGATTTGTCGAGTATATGACAGGACAGTCAATGACCGATCCGACTACTGGCGAGATCAATATCGGAGCAAGAATTGCCTCCGTTCACACATGTTTTAATCTTCTGAATACGTTAATGTTTTTGCCGTTTACCGGCCTCTTTGCCCGATTGTTGGAACGATTTGTCCCTAGCAAGCTTGAAAAAGAGAAGCCCCACCTTTCATCGCTGGATATTCGTATGCTTGAAACACCTGTCCTGGCCATTGAGCAGTCGAGAAATGAAATCCTCCGCATGGCCGAAGGTTGTGAAAAAATGATGGGTTGGCTGCCGCAGATCGTTGCTGATACCAAAAACCAAACCGCCCTTATCAAAAAAGCGTTCCATCGTGAAGAGGTTCTCGACACAATTCAAGACGAGGTGACAGCCTTTGTCACCGAGGTCCTATCGGGAAATGCTCCATTGGAAATCACTAAGGAAGCACAGCGTCAACTTCATGTCGCTGACGAGTTCGAGTCGGTTAGTGATTATATTGTCGTCCTTTTAAAATCCCATATGAAGCTCAATGAAGAGGGGTTTGTCCTTGATGGTGAAGAGGGTAAAGCACTCGGGGAACTTCATAATCGGATCGAAGAATATGTCAAAATGATTATCGACGCGCATGCTAATCGAGAAGATTCTATCGTTACCAAGGCTCGAAGCCAGGGAACCGAAATTTCTCACAAGACGCGGGAAATACGGAAGGCATTTCTCGAAAAAATGGCAAGCCAAAAAGTCGCGCCACCTATTTGTGTCGCCTTTATCGCTCAGATCAATGCTTATCGAAAAATCAAGGATCACGCTCTCGAAATTGCCGAGGCACTTGCCGAATAAAGGGGTACGCTACCGATTCTTTGAAGGGTTCATCTTTGTATCGAAGAGGAACCGTTGAGACGGTCGGCCTCCCCTGCCCTGCTGGATTATCACAGTATTATTGATCATCACAGCATTGTTGTCTTGGCACTATCGTTTTCGTTGGCAAGAAACATAGAGAAAAATATTGGGGTTAGCACCTTTGGATAAGGGCTTTGCTAACCCTTCTAGCCACCACCGTCCCGTTGATTCCGATGATCATTGATGACATCTTCGAGCGCTCTCTGTAGATCGACATCGGTCAGTTTCCCCTGGAGAGTCTCGGCTTTAGGAAGGTACTGAAGTGTCTTTTCTGTATTATTCTCACCATGATAAATGAGGACAAGGCGGCAATACCCAATCGCTGGATACTCAGGCCATTCTTGTTCGTTGGCCATAGTTAGCTCGGTATAATATCTCTTGGCAAGGTCGGCTGGGCCATTCCTAAGGTAATACTCGGCAAGCTCATGCTTTGCCCGTAATCTGTAGAGTGTCGTTTGGGCAGTCCCATCTTCGGGAAAGTAGTCCAAAATACTTTTGTAGGCCTCCTCACGATTAGGGTTCCAAAAAGCAGCGTCAAATTGTTGTTTTGCCGTGGCAAGTTTCTCAATTCCGGGAACTTTACCAGGCGCAAGTGCCAAAGGGTCGCCTGGTCGAGAACTCGTCGCTAAAAAAAGGCCAATTCCGATAGCACCTAAAAGGAAGAGGCCGCTAAGAATGAGAGCAAAACGGGAAGGATAGGTAGAAGTCGTTTGTCCAGCTAACGAACGTTGTAGTTGCCGTGTTGCGGAGAGGGGCTCAGAATGAAACGCAGCAAAGGGAGTCGTAATAGATGAAGGTGTTTGAGAAAGTGGCACAATCGGATGTTCTTGTTGAAGCTGCTGTAGCTCTTCAAAGATTTCGGCAGTCGTCGGGCGTTGATCGATTTGTTTGGCCAACATCTTATGGATGAGCTGGCACAATCTTTTTGGTAAATCAGGGCGGAGATTTGCCAGTTGAGGGGGGGTATGTTGTAGATGCTTTACAGCGACGGCTAAAGGTGACTCTCCGTCGAAAGGGTTTTTTCTTGTGAGAAGGTAGTAACAAGTAACCCCTAGGGAATACAGATCGCTTCGTGAGTCGAGTGGCTTGCCCTCGACTTGTTCAGGACTCATATAGAGTGGGGTGCCCATCGTGACACCAACCTGGGT
>JALCBQ010000064.1:0-3865 GCA_028066335.1 Pirellulaceae bacterium | reverse complement strand
ACCTGGGTAAGCTCTTTGTTATTGTTTTCTGCAATCCTTGCAAGTCCGAAATCGGCAACTTTGATCTCACCGCGGCTGGTGATGAGGATGTTTTCTGGTTTAATGTCGCGGTGGACAATCCCCTCTTCTTCGGCCTTGCAAAGTGCGGATACTGTCTGTTGCAAAATACTGACAATGAGGTCGTAAGAGACTTCGGCCTGACTCTCAATCAATTGTTTCAGGTTCGGGCCAGCAACATACTCTTGAGCGATAAAGTGGTAGTTGTCACGCATACCGACTTCATGAATTTGAACGATATTGGCGTGGTTCAGTGAGGCGGCCGATTGGGCCTCATTTTGAAACCGCTCGACATACTGTCCGGTTTCAGCAAGATGGGGCTTGAGTATTTTGAGAGCGACTTTTCTACGAAGAGAGATTTGTCGAGCCAAATAGACGACGGCCATACCACCGGTGCCGAGTTTGTGCTCTAACTGGTAGTCGCCCAGAGTGCTCCCTTCGAGAGAGAGAAAGTTATCAACTTGTTCCCCTTGGGAAGTCGGTCTCATGTAGCTTTGATCTCGTTTGGCTTGCGTTGTCATTGGCTCTGTTGTCAAGCCATCGAGAAGAGAGAGAGGTTTTTACGGATTGCTTCTTCCCCCATTATGGCTTTCCTTGTTTAAAGGTGAACCCATTAATTTCCTTTTTCTCAGACCTTTTAAGTTTCGAATCAGAAATTTTGTTTATTTTATGAAAATGATTTGGAGCCTAGTTGGAATCTGCTATGATGGATGGAGTTTCTTGTTAGTAAACACCGATTACTTTCGGGAGTACTTCTTTTTTTCAATTATCTACCTAAGGATCTTTGCCGTGGAACATGAGCGGAAAAATGGTTCAAACAGTAATACACTTTCTCAAGAGAGTCGCCGTCAATTTTTGAAGGCTTCGGCAGCGACGGTCGCCTTAACCAGTGGTGTTGGAGTCTTGCCTGCATTGGCGAGACCTTCCTCGAATTCTCCGAAAGAGCTCTATTCGATCTCGGCGGATGGACAAGATAGGGTGGTGTCAGGAGAGCCCGAGAAACGGTTCAAAAAATCGGTCAAGATCGGTATGGTACGCATTAGAGGCTCGCTACTTGAGAAGATGAATCTTCTTAAAGAGCTCGGTTACGATGGGATTGAACTCAATAGCCCAAGTCAATTGACTGTAGAAGAAGTGACCAAAGCCAAAGAAGAGTCGGATTTTCCCGTCCATGGTGTCGTCGATTCGGTCCACTGGCGGCAGACCCTCTCTGACCCGGACGAAAAAGTTCGCGCCAAAGGGGTCGAAGGGCTGACAACTGCGATCAAAGATTCCAAAGCGTTCGGCGGGACTTCGGTTCTATTGGTTCCCGGGGTTGTCAATCGAAAGGCTACTTATAAGGAATGTTGGGATCGCTCGACGGCTGAGATCAAAAAAGTCCTTCCACTTGCTGAAGAGTTAGGGATTGATATCCTCTTTGAAAACGTTTGGAACAATTTCCTTACCGATCCGGCCGAAACGGCTAAGTATATCGATCAGTTTGAATCAGAGAGAGTCGGTGCCTACTTCGATGTTGGGAACGCGGTCAAATTTTCTCCACCTGCCGAGTGGGTGAAAATTTTGGGCACCCGTATTAAGAAGCTCGATATCAAAGATTGGAGCAAGGAGGCCGGTTTTGGGGCAAAAATACTCGACGGCGATAGTGACTGGCCAAATGTCATGAAAGAGTTGAGAAAAATCGACTACAAAGGGTGGGCAACTGCTGAGGTAGCCGGCGGTGGCAAAGACCGGCTAAAAGATATTGCCGACCGAATGGATCGCGCTTTTGCTCTTTAGGAAAAATTTTTCACCGAGGGTAAAATTGCTCAGCACATTCGCTGCATTTCAACCCTTTACGAATTAAAATTGGCCTCATCCCTTTCAAAAGGGTGGGGCCAATTTTATTACCATTTTTATTATCATAGCAAGATAGCCAATAAGTCGGCTCGAAGTAGGATCGTCAATAAGGTTGTCGTCTTTTGGGGCTGAAAGGTTGGGGAGAAAAGGCTTTACGCTCGTCCGAGGGAGATATTATTTCCAGCCTGTTTTATGGGGCCTTCAATGTGACTAAGTGGTTAAAACTGCCCGATCGTAGACCAGCCAAGTCCAGAGTAACAAACTGAAAGCCAAATTCTTGAAACTTTTCTTTCACCGTACTTTGGTGTTTGAGGAACGGTAAAATCGATTCCTGGGGAAGTTCAATACGGGCAAGGTCGTTTTCATGAAGGCGTACCCTCAGTTCGACCAAACCTAAGCTTTTTAGAAATGCTTCGGCCTGGTCGACCATTCGAAGCCTCTCACGAGTCACTTCGAGGCCATATGAGATCCGACTTGCCAGACAGGGCATTGCCGGTTTATCCCAGATTGGTAACGCCCATTCGTGGGCTAGTTGGCGGATCTCGTTTTTTGAGATATTTGTCTCGATAAAGGGACTTTTTACCAGAAAATTATCGGCTGCCTCCATGCCGGGCCGGTAATCGGTGAGATCGTCGAGATTTGCCCCGTTGACGATCGTCGCTATTTTTTTTTCGCTCGCAACTTTTGCCAGGTCGGTATAAAGCTCGGTTTTGCAATGAAAACAACGTCGCCCATCATTTTTTTGGTAGCTTCGGTTTTCGATCTCTTTTGTTGAAACCAAAATATGCTCAATGCCGATTTCCCGAGCAATTTGCTCCGCCTGCTCTTTTTCTCCAGTTGCTAGGGAGGGGCTCACACTCGTTACTGCAACGGCACGGTTACCCAGTGCAAGGCAGGCTGCCTTGGCCATCGTTGCACTGTCGACACCGGCTGAAAAGGCGACGAGACAGCTCTCGTAGCTTTGCAGTAATGTGAGGAGCGCTTCCCGTTTTTCAGAAAGGTTCATAGCTCGTTGAGAACAGATAAGAAGGAGAATGTATGTAGAAAAGTCAGTATACCACGCTTGGCAGAATTACGCAGCGACCATTTATGATAAGAACAAGGAGGAGAAGAGCCTTTGAGGGTGAGAAGGCTTAGAGGATTTTTAGCTCGTTCTCAACACGGCGGACGACCTCTTCGAGAGGACACTCTTTATGCGAAATCTGGAGCCGTTTTCCTGTTTCGAGCCATTGACTAATTTTGCGTTGAGAAGAGATTACCGTACTGTGGCTCTTCTTGCCAAAATATTCCCCAATTTCGACAAGGCCAGAACGGGTATATTTTCGGGCGAGCCACATGGCTAACATTCTCGGGTGACTGACCTCTTTCGTCCGTTTATTTGCCTGAAGAGTTTCTGCCTGCATTCCAAAGACTTCGCAGATTGCCGTCTCTATGTCATGGAGACGGACAACCTTACAGACAGAAGCAAACAGGTCTGAAAGGATTTGGCCTGCCTCTTCAAGACCGATTGGGCCACTATGAGCACGACTGACAATTCGTAGTCGATTCAATGCACCACTGATTTGACGAACGTCACCTAAAATTTCGCGGGCGATCAGTTGGATGACTTCTTCGGAAAGTTCTAACCCTTTTTCTACAGCTAGTTGCCGGACGATTTTTTGACGGGTTGCGTATTCGGGTCGCTTTACCTCGCAGGCAAGGCCACCTGAGAATCGGTTGATCAACTCGTCCCCAAGGGCGGTTAACTCTGCTGGTGGTCGATCGGCGGTGAAGACGAGCTGTTTTCCTTCTCGTAAAAGAGCATCGACGGTATGTTGCAATTCGACAAGGGTCGCCTTTTTCCCAGCAAAGAACTGGACATCGTCGATAACCAGCAGCTGGACATCACGGTATTTACGTCGAAAGCTTGGGAGGCCGCTGCCATGAAGCGCCTCTAGGAAATAGCATGGGAATTGATCGGCCGACAGCGAGA
>JALCBQ010000063.1 GCA_028066335.1 Pirellulaceae bacterium | reverse complement strand
GGGTAGTACCGACTATTGGCATTATAAAAATACCCATTGTTCCAAGAAAATTTACAACTGCAATTGAAATTCCAACCTCTTCCTCATTAGCTCCTGTGATATCTTTTGTTGCCGCTATGGCTGCACTTCCACATATTCCGTTTCCAATCCCTAGAAGTATTGCCGTGTTTCTCTTAAGCCCTAATAACTTGCCGATGCCAATGGCTGTGAGTATTGTCCAAACGATTGAAACGAAGATTATCAATACCGATTTAACCCCCAATTCACTCAATAGCCGATAATCCAGGTTAACGCCCATCAACGTGACAGCGATCGCTAAAAGTTGTCTTTCACAAAACTGGACTCCTTTATCAAACCACTGGAAATATTTGGCTGGTGCCTTAATAAATATCCCTAATACAATCGCTAAGGTGACTGCACCAATCGAAATATTTTGTGACAAAAGAACGGCAACCATCCCAACGAGAATGCAGAAAATAATCCCGGGAAAATATGTTCTAACTGTTGCCATTCTAGGATTCTTTAGCTTTGACTATACATGGCCAGAGAAATCAGAGTCTTCTTTAGTCTAAAAGAGCCCTGACTCATGCTGGTGCGTCCTCGGACAATTCACGCCCCAAACTAATAAGACCAAAGGTTTGGTTACGTCTAGATACTTGTTAAAGAGTTGCGAATTGCCGTAGATTTTAGCACCAAGGTTTGAACCTAGCAATCCTTGGGACTTTAGATTTAATGAAAGCTAGTAAACAAAAGAGACTAAACTTTCAAGACTGCTCTAGTGTAAAGCCATATGGAAATATTAGTAACCTGTTACTAGGTAATAAACCTATATACGGAGGGCGATTTATCTAGAAACCTTTTTGTTTATTTAAGACTTGTATCAAGTAAATAAAATTCCATAGAAAAACGAGAGAAGGATTTCCTTCTCTCGTTTTTTAATTTAGACAATACTAATGTTGATCTCTCTCTTTTTATCGAGAGTAACCCAAATACTAGTCGCGTGGATCGGCTAGAACTTTAAGGGCTTGGGTCATCACTTCACCATCAACGGTCAAAGTAACGAGGTTATCGCCGGTAGATCTACCACCAGCACCACCGCGGCCACCACGTGCACCACCACGGGCAGCAGCACCACCGCGGCCACCACCAGCACCACCACGGGCAGCAGCACCACCGCGGCCACCAGGACCACCACGGCCCGAAGCACGCAAGTTCCAGTTAACCGTGTGGAGGCCAGCACCACTTTGAGCACGAAGGTTAGCAACGACGTTTCCGCTAATGTCGCTTACAGTCAGGCTAACTTCATCGGCATCCTCACCGAGAAGATAATGGATCTGTGCACCTGTTGGAGGATTCTGCCCCGTAAAGAACCCACTGCCTGAGAGGGCACCCGAGGTAACACTTCGTTTCCAGGCATAGGCATTATGCGGCTTGAAAAGATGTGTTCCTTCTTCAAGGACTTCTTCGCTCATTTGACGCAATGCGGTGACATCCAAAATCCACAAGCTAACACCATGTGTTGCCGCAATAATTTCACCAGCAGTTGGGTGAATTGCGACTTCGTGAATGGCTGCATGTGGCATGTTGTTATTGATTCGGGTCCAGTTGGCACCACGGGTAACCGAAGCGTAAAGACCATTTTCCGAACCAAGGTACAACAAGTTAGGGTTTGAGATATCTTCGCGAAGAACGCGGGTCGAAACATTTTCAGGAAGGTTACTTGCCAACGATTTCCACGTCTGGCCGTAATCTTCTGAAACATAAGCGTCGGGAGTTTCACGATTGAAATAGTGCGAATCGAAAACGACATAAACACGCCCAGCTTCGTGGCGGGAAGCTTCGATCGAGCTAACTCGACCTTGTCCTTCCATGACATCCACTTTTAGCTCGGTCCATTCGTCACCACCGTTACGGGTTACCCATAGACGACCATCTTCGGAACCAAAGTAAAGAACCTTGGCATCCATTGGCGATTCGGCCAGTGCGGTTCCCGAACGCTCAGACAATTTTGGTGAAATTGCAACCGGGTTGTTTCCACGGTCAAGCGACTTGAAAACATAGTTCGCAGCACAATAGAAAATCTTTGAGTTGTGGTTGGAAAGGATAAAAGGTGATTTCCAGTTCCACATCAAACGGCCACCACCAGGAGCCGAACGAGGACGTACGCTACCACCAGTACCTGTTTTTAGGTTACGTCGGCTCATCGCACCATTTTGCGATTCATAGTAGACGATATTCGGATCGTTTGGATCGACAAGACAGATAAATCCGTCACCACCGCCAACTCGGAACCAATCATCTTTCTGTGGGCCACCAGCACCTGGGATTTGGCTTGGGCCACCCCAGCTACCATTGTCTTGCAAACCACCATAGACATTGTAAGGAACTTTGGTGTCAAAACCGACATGGTAAAATTGACCTAGTGCAAGATCATTGAAATGATCCCAGTTACGGCCACCATCGTAGGTTTGGTAAGCACCACCGTCGCTACCGATAATAAGGTGATTCCCATCGTTGGGATCAATCCAAAGAGCGTGTTGGTCCGAGTGGACACCACGTCCCGAAGAGGTATTAAAGTTTTTGCCACCATTGGTCGATCGGTGAACCGAAACACCCATAACCCAAATGTCATCGACATTCGATGGGTTGACCTTAATGATACTAAAGTACATTGGACGAGGATTGAGGCTGTTCAAGCGGGTCCAGCTTTCGCCACCATCAGTACTTTTGTAAATACCACCCGTTTGATAACCGTGTTCACCTTGTTGATCTTGGATATTTTCTCGCTGACCACTAAGGTGAGCAACAAAAGAAGCGTTGCCGCCGCCACGTCGTTGACCACGTTGTTGTCCGGCTCCCTGCGCTCCACGTTGACCACGTTGTTGTCCGGCTCCTTGCGCTCCACGTTGACCACGCTGTTGTCCGGCTCCTTGCGTTCCACGTTGACCACGTTGTTGCTGTTGTCCCGTTTGAACGGTGTCGGTCGTTTGCGTATCGGCCGCTTTCTCCTTATCGATTGTTTTGAGCATTTCAGCAAGTTCTTCCTGGTTGAGCTTGCCATCGTTGTCGCTATCAAAACGCTGGAGCAAGGCAGCATCTGTATTTGGCTTGCCAAACTTTGCTTCAAGTTGGGTTTTGTTCCAACCGTTATATTCCGATTCAACAACGGCAACCATAACGTTGGGATCACCTTTGAAGAAATCAAAGCCAATACGGCCAATTTTTCCAGTTGGGAGACCTTTAGTTAGTTTTCGCCAGTTTTTACCACCGTCGGTACTTTTGTAGAACCCTGCTTCTTCACCAAGCCGAGTGGCAGGTGAGTTCGAGTCGGACATGTCCCGTTTTCGTTCGTACATAGTAGCAAACAAAGTTTCAGGATCGTCGGGGTGCATTTGAATATCCATACACCCTGTTCTGTTGTTAAAGTAGAGAATTTTTTCCCAACTTTTTCCACCATTGGTCGTTTTGTAAAGACCACGTTCTTCGTTTTCGCCCCAAAGACGCCCTAAAGCGGCGACGTAAACGATATCTGAAGATTTGGGATGAACCAAAACATTTCCAATTTGGAAAGTGTTTTTCAATCCGACGTTTTCCCAACTTTTTCCACCATCGACGGACTTATAGACACCATTTCCGTAAGCGACCGAGTTCCGCGGGTTTTCTTCACCAGTTCCTACATAAATAACATCAGGATCTGAGACAGAAACACCAATGTCACCGATCGAAATAACATCTTCGTGTTGGAAGAGGGCTTCAAAGGTAAGCCCATTGTTCTTCGTTCGAAAAACCCCACCCGTGGCAGTTGCCAAGTAGAAGGTTGATGGCTTTTTCTCGTCAACATGAAGGTCGATAATACGACCACTCATATTAGTGGGTCCAATCGACCGCCAGTTTAGGTTTTTAACCCAGCTTTCTTTGAGACCACTATCTTGGGCGTACACCCCAGAAGCTGTCATCAAACAAAGCGTTGCTGCACAAAGCAGGCTGTAACCGAATGTTTTTTTCATTCCAGTTCCATGCTCCTTAAGTAAACATCAAAGAAAATAAGAGACAATTATGTTAGACATAACAAATTTCCAAAGGCTGTCCTGACAATTTCTAACCGCCATTGAAGGGAGGTTCCCTGAAAATTCAAGGTAATGAAGAGAATAGCAGGGAAATCTGAGGCAGGTCTTTGTTGTAGGATAGTTTTGGTGGGAACTCACATCCTTGTGTGAGCGACAAGCCCATTATAATCGGTAGAATCCGAAAACAAACCATAGATTCCGTATTTTGTATCTGGCTTGACACTATAAATTAGCAAATATACAGAGGATTGGCAAAACAAACCTTTGTTTTTTTACCAAAATATCAATAAAGAATTATGGGTAGCAATGATTCTAAACTTGCCTCAAGGAGCGAAGTCAGTGTCAGAAAAAGGTGGAATGAACCTTTTTTAGAGCCTTAAAGCCCCGCTGAACATGGAGAAAGAGGGTTTTCAAAGAAACTTTCCAGAGGATTTACCTTACAGAAGAACCGTAGATCAGCTGCATAATTTCGGCACGCGAGGTTGGGCTCTCTCGAAATTGCCCCTTCATCGCAGAGGTCACGCAGAGACTTCCTGGTTTGCGAATCCCCCGAATTGTCATGCAGGAATGGCTCGACTCGATTACCACCGCAACCCCCTTAGCGTTGAGATCGTCGACCAATAGATTCGCAATTGTTTCGGTCATCCGCTCTTGTACCTGTGGCCTTCGCGAAATTGTTTCGACAACACGGGCAACCTTGGAAAGCCCGATCACTTTACCCTGTGGAAGGTAGGCGACGTGTGCCTTTCCCCAAAACGGCAATAGATGGTGTTCACACATGCTACAGAAACTGATCTCTTTAATGAGAACAACTTCGTCATATTGTTCGGTAAAAAACTTCTTCGTGTGAACCGATGGGTCTTGGTGAAGACCACTAAACAATTCAGCGTACATACGACCGACCCGAGCTGGTGTTTCGAGCAAACCTTCCCGATCTGGGTCTTCTCCGACAGCAATAAGAATCTCACGAACGGCTTTTTGAATACGTTGATGATCGACTTGGTATTCCGACGAATTTACAGGGGCGATAGCCGATTCTTCGCTATCAAATGAGTCACTACACATTAGACGAGGTATCCTTGAAGTCTCAATATCTTAATGAATGAAAATTCCCTTTGTAACGGGAAAGGCTGAATTCATCGTAGAGAGAGGAACGCTAAAGGTCAACTAGGGAATAAAGCCAAAGAGGTCAAAGACGAGAATTTACAACATGAATTCATGTGAAAAAGATCACATAACAAGCAACATCTCTTCTTTAGAGAATCAGAACTAATTTCGTGATGAGCAGACGAGTTCGAGCTTGAACACGATGCCTAGAAATGAAATCGTATATGGGCCGAATCGTGATGATTGTTGCGCCATCGGCTCCGTGGTGGCCTCCGATCGTAGTAATGGTATTCTTCAACAATCGTCTGGTTTCCCGGCCCTACAGGAGAAACGGGCTCGACTGGCGCAAAGCTTTGATTTTGTAACGCCAATAGGATACGGTCATTTACCCCCTGCTTTTTAAGGTTCATTAAGTCATAGCTGGTCGGACGCTTTGCGAGACCATTTTGTTCGACATGCCCAATAATGACTTCTTCACTGAGACCCTCTTTGTTCATAGCAATTATTTCTTCAAAAGTTGCTCTATGGAGGTTTTTTTGAGCCAGTTGATGTTCGTATTGACTCCTTGCTATCGCCTGTTCGTGATCAATCGACTCTCCAATTGCCGAGCCAGCAAAAGCTCCAACGATTGCACCGACAGCTGCTCCTTCAAGCTCTTCATCATTTTTATCGCCAATGGCGGCACCTAGCCCCGATCCGACCAATGCCCCCGTTAGGGCTCCGCGATCGGCATAATTCGTCGTGGCACAACCTGTCGCCAGAAGAAGAAAAAGAGAAAAAAGAAGAGATGCTGGATACTTGCTCATTGAACAGACCTTCTGGTAAACCGCGTAAATGGTCACTGGCTAGGGGGAAATCATTTATCGCCAAAATCGGGAGCGATCATCCAAGATATCCCGCAAAATGTCAAGGTCAATTCCGGGTCGCCAATATTGCGGTCATCCAAAAATATCGTGAACAGGGTTGCCATCTCGAACAAGAGTAATCGGTCGTCCCGAGCTGGTTTGATACTCGAGTTTAGGATCAATACCGAGGTTGTAATAGAAAGTGGCGGCCAAGTCATCTGGTGAGAACGATCGCTCCAAAGGATTCGAAGCGGTCTCATCACTTGCCCCAATAACCTGGCCACCACTGACGGCTCCTCCTCCCATAAGCATACACATCGCTCTGGGATAGTGGTCTCTCCCCCCACCGGCTCGATTATTGACCTTGGGAGTCCGCCCAAATTCACCCGTCACATAGACAGCAGTCGTCTCAAGTAAACCTTTCTCGTGAAGGCCCGTGAAAAGGGCCGACAACCCTTCGTCAAGTGTCGGAAGTAAACGATTTTTAAGGGTCGTAAAATTATTCTGATGTGTATCCCAGCCACCAAGTGAAAGGGAGATAAACGGGACCCCTGATTCGACAAGACGCGTTGCAAGAAGGCAACTTTGCCCGAAAGGGGTTGTTCCAAACCCTTTTGCAAAAGCTGCTGTTTCTCGACTAACGTCAAAAGCTCTTCGTGCTTTAGCCGAGGTTAATATTTTTAAACTCTTTTGTTGAAATTCATCGAGTCCATCCAGAAGTTGCTGATCTTCTTTCAAACTGTCAAAAGTCGTGTCTAATCGTTGTAAAAGAGCGTTTCGGTCGTTGACTTTTTCGACGGTTAAGCCTTGGGTAAGGGCCAGACCACGGACCTGATAAGGGCGCCCCGCCTGAGGAACACTGTTGGTATTCATCGGTGCGTACCGAATACCTAGAAACCCCGGTGACTGGTTCGATTGTGGAATTGCAACTGAATGGGGCAGGTCGGGCGCTCCGCCCTTCTCTTTCGCAAAGACAGACGAGTAACCGGGATACTGTAACGCCGCCGTCGGTTTGTTACCTGTATTGACATATTGGCTCCCGAGTCGGTGCGCAGCTAACGTATGACTTACTCCTCGAATAATCGTAAACTTATCAGCACAAGCTGCAAGTTTGGGAAGGTGTTCGCAAATTTCGATTCCGCCAACATTCGTCGGTATAGGGCGGAACTCTCCCCTATACTCGGCCTTTGCCTCTGGCTTCAAATCGAATGTATCGATATGAGAGGGGCCACCATTAAGATCGATAAAAATCGCCGATTTCGCTTTTCCAAAGTTTGCGTCGTTCGCATTCTTTTTTTCCAAAGATGGGTCTGGCAAGGTTCTCTTACGTGGTGCCCCCTGTGCATAGCTGGTTATCCGAAGCAGATCAGCAAGAGCGAGGGTTCCAAAACCTAGAGCCCCAATTCTGAGACAGTCGCGTCTTGTTGGCCCTTCACAATTGTTCGTTAAATGGTCCATTGTTTTTCCTGGCTATAATAAAGGCTGTTAATGGTTGACAATAAACTCTTTGGTATTTAAGAGCGCCCAGAGAATATCCTGCATTCCCTGTATACCGGCCTCTTTAAGGTGTTCTCGATTAATGGCCAGCTCTTCCGAGGTCGGGTAACGACTGAGGGTCCTTAGATAGGCTTCTATCAAAATGTCGTCAACGAGAGCCAGATCGATTGTCATCGGAAGAGGTTGTTTTTGCCGAGCGATTTTTTTCCGGCTCTGTTGTTGGCGTTGTAGTTCTTTTGTCGTTTGTGTAAGGTTTTTTTGAACTTTTTGGGCCTGTCGCTGCTTTTTTTCGTTTCTAAGAGTTGCCAGGCGTTTTCGTTGACGCTCCATCTGCTGTTTAAGCGATTTTATTTTTTCATCGAGGGTTGCTAACTCTTTCTGCCTGGCCGTTACATCCTCTGCTTGAATCTCTTTTTGTAATTGTCCCAGCCAACTTCGGCGATCGGTAAGAAGACGGAGAAAATCGGGATCGTTTTGCAGATAGATCGTTTGAAGAAGATTGGGGTTATCCGATCGGTCGCAATCGCAATTATTACTCCGTGTCGATCGACCAAAAACCGAAAACTGATAAGCGGCCTGCCGCTGTTGACGTGGAACCTGAGTACCAGGGATCATAATGGCCCGATTTGAAAGGTCGTGTTGCAAATGGAGCACCTCCTCAGAGGAAGCAGTCGCCTGATAGACGGCGTCGTAGGCAACTTCTGCCGGCATTCTTTTAAGTCTAGCATGGCTAAAGTTCCTGTTATCAAGACGATTCGTTTCGTTTGTCTCCCATGAGAGTTGATAGGTACGGCTGTTTGCAATCTCGCGGTGAAGCCACTTCATATCGTAGTTTTGCCGAATAAATTCGGTCGTCAAGTAATCCAGCAATGGTCGGTTGCTTGGTGGGTTCGCTTGATTAATATCATCAGGAGCGTCGATAATCCCTATCCCAAAATAGTTCGCCCAAACCCGATTGACATAAGCCTTGGCTAGCAGATGCTCTTCGTCGTTTCGGAGCCAATCCATAAGAGGTTCGCGTGGATCACTAAAAGTATTAAGGTCAATTGGCTCGCTCTCACCTAATAGTCGGGCCTTGTTTGTTTTTCCTAGACGAATATCTCGGGGCCTTGGTGTCCGAACGAAGACCTCCGGAAAAGGGACGACCTCTCCTTCTCGGAGTAGGTCGGGCAAAGCGCGGCGTACCTCGTTTCCCCGTTTTCCCTCAAGGCCCAGATCGGCCAAAAGACGATTTGCTTCGGCCCGTGTTCCCGGCCCTCCACCACGTGCGTTAAAGGCGACTGGTTCAAAGAACTTTTGAAACTCGGAAAAATCATCTTTGGACCACCGGTCAAAAGGATGTTTATGGCATTGGGCACACTGAATTCGAACGCCTAAAAAACTATGGGCAAACGAAATCGCTTTTTCCTCGGAAGTCCGAACATTTCGACGAGCCCAATAGTGGGAAAGAGAGGGACGCTCAGCGAGCCCATCAGTATCGTTTTCATGGTAATACTCACTCATCTCTTTTGAATATTCGGTATAGGTTTGGCCAGGACGACGACTTTGCGCCAGAACGATACCAGCGACCAGGTCATCGTAGGGTAGGTTCTCCTCAACACGTTGATAAATCCAGTGATACCATTCTCTCGAAGGAGCACGATTTCGAATGACCGAGGCATTAACTAACTGTGTATCGTTGTTTCCTGTTATATTACATAACTGAGTCGTCGACCAAGCAACATATTCGGGCGTTGCAAGAAGCTCATCTATTTTTCTCGCCCGTTTATCTGGGTCGGTATTCTTTAAAAAATTCTTTACCTCTTGTGAGGTGGGGAGGGTGCCCGTCATATCGAGCCGAACCCGACGTAAGAAGGTTGCATCGTCTGAAAGGGGTGAGGGCACAATGCCTAGTTTTTCCCATTTCTGAGCAACAAGTCGATCAATGGTTGTTGGAGCCGAATAAGTCAAGTCTGTCTGATCGGTATAAGGGACAATGACTTCGACCGGCACGACGGCCTGATCATAGAAAACGACAACATGGGTGTCACCCTTCCCTTGAAGAGTCACTTCTCCTTCTTTGGTAATCGTTGCAATTTGGTCGTCATTTGTCTGAAATCGACATAGCGGGGTAACCTCCTCAACGGTGCCATCGGGCCAATGAGCATAAGCTTTCAGGTTGATCTGTTGTTGACTCTCCTTTGCAATGATCTCCTTGGGATAAACCTCTAGTCGTTGCAAAGGTTGTGGTCGATACGTCGCCTTTGGATTTTTGTCTCCATTTATTGAGTTCGCTTTTTGTAGTTTTCCTCCCCCTTCAATCCAGTTGTAGAGGAGGCGATACTCCCACTCCTTTTCATCGATACGTTTGCCGCCACCATGAGCAACAAAGAGGGTCGGTTTATCAAGCATGAGGCTCGACTCTGGATCTTCAAGATCGACCCGAGGTGATTCTTCATCAAAGAGCATATCGTGATCGTGCTGAAAGTCGTACCCGAAAAGGGAGAGCTGGAGGCCACCTTGTCCCTGAAACGACCCATGGCAAGCACGTCCATTGCACCCTAAATTTGTAAAGAGAGGGACAACATGACGCTGGAAATCTGGAACTTCGGTCGTGTTCGGGTCAGAAAAACGTTGGTCGACCGGGGGAAGGCTCTTTTTTTCGTCTAGGCGAGGATAATTCTCCGAGAGAGAGAGGAGGGGGGAGGAGTCGTCTATCGGGTAACTATCCGACACAACCAGAGATCTTTCAAAGGGGACGAATTGACGGGCGTCACCCGAGTCGAAGGAGACACTTGCCAGGTTGGGAATCCAGCTCTCCTGATTTTTAACCGTTCGGTTGTACGCTAAGGAGATAAGCGTAATCGCCACTATCATAAAAATGGCAGAGCCGGCCCACTGGAAGATGTCAGTAAATCGGAACCGAAAAGCTTGAAAGCTACTTTGTCGAATAAAAGCCTGTAGTAAAAGGTCTCGTAGCATGGCAAACGGGTATCGTTTTTCCAAGATTTCTCTGAGCATGTTTACTTGCCCTTTCTTTTCGATTGTTCTTCCGGTCGCCTTGTCTTATGGGAAGGCTACATTCTACAACAGACTAATCAATAGTGGCTTATGGTTTCTCTCTGTTTCTTAGATTTCCTATCGGGTAAACCTCATAGGTAAGGGAATCATACGATTGTCAAGAAAGAGTTATGGCACCGCATAATAGTTTCCTTTAGAATAGAAACCACAACAACGGTAAAAAGTTTTTCTCCATCTTACAAAAATTACGCCTGTTTTTTGGGAGTTTGTCGATTTGTTTGGCCCGATTTTTTCCCAAGTCGCTATGAGCTCGACAAGGCGGTTGCAGTTTTTTCTCGCGCGGGCTATCTATGGAGCGATGTTGTTACTCTTGGCTTGTACCTCTTGGATGGTCATTGCCGGGGTACAGGATATCAATACCGTTGGCGACATGGCCCGATTTGGATCGGCTGTTTTTCAGATACTCGTTCCAATTCAATTGGCCATGATGCTTTTCTTTTCAGCGGTTCAGGCAGTCAGCGCCGTCTCTCAGGAAAAAGATAAAAAGACACTCGATCTATTGCTTTTAACTCGAATGACTAATTACGAACTTGTCGTTGGCAAATTATTTGGCAGCATGTTGTCAGTCTTTTCCATGTTGGTGGCTGGGCTACCAGTATTTTTCTTTTTAACTTGGCTCGGTGGGATTTCCTTGGGACAGGTTCTAACCGTTTTTGTATTGACACTTTTTTGTTCATTGGTCGCTGGAAGCCTGGGAACTCTTTTTGGTTACTGGCGAGAAAAAACGTTTCAAGGTCTCTCATTGACGACGATGACCTTGGTTGCGTGGCTTGGTCTAGGCGAAATTGTTGCCTCGGGAAGTTTTGATCCTCTGCTAAAACAAATAGGGGTTCATTTTTCAGGTTCCGTTCTCGCTATTTGGGTGAGTCCGATCCGGTCAACGGCGATTGCTGTCGATATTTATCAACAACGCAGTCTGCTGACTCTGGGCAGCCCTCTAAATATCCATCTTTTGGTGATGGTTTTAGTTAGCGCATGGATTACGGCTTTCACCATATGGCGCGTACGGGTATGGAACCCGGCAAAACAGGCAAGACCCATCGAAAAAGAGGTATCGGCCAACAGCGATTCTCAAAAGGGCGCTGAAGAGGCTCGTGAAGGACATATCGACTCGTCACTGAGAAAAACTGGCACAAAAGAACCTACCAAATCCAAAACCGTTTGGGATAACCCTGTCCTGTGGCGAGAAATTTGCACATGGGCCTATGGCCGAAAAATAATCGCTATTCGGGCGACCTACCTCCTTTTTTTCTGTGCCGTTCTCTATGCAATTTATGGACAAATTCGTGTCGACGAAGTTACAACTCTCGGACAAAGTACTTTCTCGGCAACTATTCCACCTTTGACAAAACTACTAGTCCCGTTTTTCTTATTAAGCTTTGTCCTTGTAAACGCTCTTGCCGTTTCATCAATTACGAATGAACGAGATAATCATTGCCTTGACTTATTGTTAGCTACCGACCTGAGCCCTAAAGAATTCCTCTTTGGTAAAATGGGTGGTGTTTGTTGGGTTACCAAAGAGATGCTCGTCTTACCAATGTTATTGATTTTTTACCTTTGGTTTGAGGGACAAATCAATACTGAAAATTTAGGGTTCCTGACTTTAGGGACAATAGTTTTGAACCTCTTTGGCATTGTCCTTGGGATTCATTGTGGAATTCATTACGCGAACTCCAGAAGTGCAATGTTAATAAGTCTTTCACTCATGTTCTTTCTCTTTTTAGGAATTAGTACCTGTATTTATATGCTCGTTTCGTTCCATGCCTCTTTCCAAAGTCAGCTAACACCATTTTTGGCTTTTATTTTGGGTGGAGGGGTCGGTATCTATATTGCCCTTGGTGGGCGCAGCCCTTCAGCGGCACTTAGCATTGCTTCGTTATTGTTGCCTTTTGCAACTTTCTACGCTATTACGAGCTTCTTAATTGGGCACAACTTACCTGTTTTCTTGATTGTCTCGACGGCCTACGGTTTTGCATCGATCGCTATGCTAATTCCTGCAATGAGCGAGTATAATTTTGCAATGCACAAAGAATAACTTCGAAGCGATATAGTAAGAGAGACCGAGCCCAAGCCGAGCCAGACGAGCGAATGATCTCATTAGGTTCCGCCAAGGTCGAAAAACCGTTCGCACGAGGCTCTTTAAAACTGGTCTTGTTGTCTTGGGGCAAATTAGCTAACCTGACTCTTGGTTATGTTCGACTAGCCTCAAAAGGCAATTGCGTCGTGGTCTCTATCCCCGAGTTTCAAGAGAAGGGGCCGGCTTAATGTTTTAGAGTGTTTGACATGGATGCCAGACAGCCGAATGCAAAGAATATAACCGATCCCCTTCAATAAATGAGGAAGACAGGATGAGTTCCTCCAATCGTATTCAGCAGACTGCAAAAGGGATTTACTACGGCGAGGCCACTTTTAATCAGGAAAAAAGTGACCTTCAACTAGGGCAATACATCCCCCTCCATTACCACTATGCAATGCTCTTAGACGAGCATCGGATGAGTAGCTTTCAACAGGCAATTCAACAAGTCGTCCGTCCTGGAGCTCGTGTATTAGAGCTGGGTGGTGGTACCGGAGTCCTCTCTTTCTTTGCCGCCCAACAAGGAGCGAGTGTTGACTACGTCGAGTATTTGCCCGAGATGTGCGAAGCGGCAAATGATTTTTTCTTACGAAATGGTGTCCACCCTCAAGTTACTATTCACAACACTGATGCACGAACCTTTTTGCCTGATGAGCCAGTCGATGTCGTTATTTGTGAAATGCTTCACTCGGCTGTTTTGTCTGAAAAGCAACTTGAAATCATTCACCTGTTTAAGGAGGCTTATGCTAGGAAGTTTGGCTCTCTTCCTGTTTTCATCCCAGAAGCGACCTTACTGGGTGTTCAGCCGACTCAACATGATTTTGTCTTTGAAGGATTTTATGCTCCTGTTCCCATTTTTCAACTACCAAGTGCTATCCAACCAAGGACACTCCCCCTTGCTGACCCAGTCGTCTACTTAGCCATTATGTATGACGAGCCGTTTTCTCAAAAAATCCAGTGGAATGGAACACTCAAAGCGAACAAGTCTGGGGTTTGCAACGCAATCCGATTCATTACCAAAAACATCCTAACGATCAGTGTCGAGGAACAGACAACGGTCGAGTGGTCGAATCAGCATATGGTCTTGCCTCTCTCACAAGCCCTCTTTGTTGAAGAAGGAGATCAATTTAAAATCGCCTTTTCCTACAAAGCAGGTGATCCGATCCAGGCTCTTTCAAAGTCACTCAAGGTTACTTGGGACAAAGAGACAACAACACTTCCTATTTCGGCTAATCAAAACCAGAAAGCTACCTCTTCACAAAAACCGAAAGAGAATATTGACCGAAAGCGGGCCGCCTAAAGCAGGTTGAAATAGCCCAAAAGCCGGTGATGTTCACGCTCTATTAGAGGTTATTTTGCTCTTAAAAACAGGTGCCCTTCTTCTGAAGGCCTCTTTTTCTTAAACCCTCGGGGCCTAGGTTTCTGCCGCTGGAATATCCCCTTTGACTGACTCTTTCCAGTCAAGGGTGTCTCTACTCTATCTGTGGCAAGTTGGAAGGTCATTCAGCTGGTAGAAGAGCTATGTTTATCACGAACCCTCGTTCGTCCTAGTGACAAAATATTCAAGTGGCAAAAAGTACAGGTTTCCTTTTTGTGTGAAGCGGCAATTTTTGCCGCTTATAGATTTTATTGCCCGACCCTTTTTTATTTCTGATTAAGGGTTGCCAGCACACACACTTTTTTATTTTTTTATATCCCTCAAAAAACAGGGGTTTAGACATACATAAATAGTTTGATCTTCATCGTTATCTACTTTGGCACACCAGTTGCGTAGTAACGAGTCTGTTTGGGGGGGACAAATGCGAAGAAGGATCGAAGCAAATGTCATCATATGGTCTATACCTTGCTGCCTCGGGGGCAGCAGCTCATACAAAACAGTTAGAAGTCCTCTCTAATAATATGTCCAACGTCAATACTGTCGGATTTAAACCACAGTTTGGCATTCTTATGGCTCAGCCGAGTGAAGCGATTCTTCAAGGCGAAGATTATCTCGGCTCAGAGTCGATCAATGACACCAGTGGTGGTCTATTCCTTCATGAAACGGTCACTGACTTCTCTCCCAAAGGGATTCGAATGACCGGAAACCCGACCGACCTTGCGATTTTGGGTCCCGGTTTTTTTGAAGTCCAAACCGAAGATGGGCAGACGGCTCTTACCCGTGCAGGGAATTTCATGATCAATGCCAACAATCAGTTGGTCACGCAACAAAACTACCCCGTCCTTAGCGAAGACAAAACACCGATCACAATCGATCCCGCCGGTGGCCCTATCCACGTGGCAACCGACGGTTTTATTCGACAGGGAAATATTGAACTTGGCAAGCTACAAATCGTAAATACCGATTCTCCTGCCGACCTGCGTCGAGAAGGAGAAAACCTGTTCATACCACTTGCTCCAACCTTACCGGTTGAAAACGCCACGATCCAATCGGGTAAACTTGAACTATCAGGGATCAATCCGACCGAACAAATGCTTGGCATTATTGAAACGACTCGGGCCGTCGAGGCAAATGTCAAGATGATCCAAAATCAAGATCAACTCATGGGTGATTTAATCTCTCGTGTCCTACGCTAGAACCTAAAACAGATAGAACCATTTAACGACACAAAACTAATTACGTTTCCTGGAAAGAAAAAATTATGAGTCTCCCTTCTATGTATGCCGCCGCATCAGGAATGAAAGCGGCTGAAACTCAACTCAATGTCATTTCAAATAATTTGGCAAACATCAACACTGTTGGTTATAAGAAAGACCGTGCCAACTTTGAGGACCTTATGTATCGGCATACTGTTGCCCCCGGAACAAAAACATCAGGTGGGGAGCCTTCGCCGACCGGAGTTTCACTTGGCCTTGGTGTAAAAACCTCCAGTACCCAAACTAACTTTAGCCAAGGCACTCCAGATGTTTCAGGAAACCCACTCGATATGGCAATCGAAGGGCGTGGTTTTTTCAAGGTCACTGACCCAAACCTCGGGACGGTCTATACCCGTGCGGGGAACTTTGATCGAAATGCCGACGGCAAACTTGTCCTTGGGACAGCGACAGCAGGTAAGCTCCTTGATCCAGAAATCACCATTCCACCCGACGCAACAAAAATCAGTGTTTCCTCCGACGGAACAATTATCTATTTGCAACCGGGGCAAACGACTTTTACTTCGGTTGAAGGCCCTAAATTGACACTCTTTACCAATCCAGACGGTCTTCTCAAATTAGGTGATAATCTCTACGCCGAAACCGAAGCTTCTGGTACAGGTGTTGAAGCGACTCCAGGGCAAGAAGGGGCCGGAAAGATTCTCGGTGGAATGTTAGAAAAATCGAATGTCGAGCCGGTCGAAGAACTCATTGGCCTTATTACAACCCAACGTGCTTTTGAACTAAATTCGCAAGCAGTCCAAGCGGGTGACCAGATCTTGCAACTCGTCAGTAACTTACGTCGATAAACAAATGAAAGAGAAGAGAAAACCATGGAG
>JALCBQ010000062.1:662-16218 GCA_028066335.1 Pirellulaceae bacterium | reverse complement strand
ACCAGAAAGATTAGGCGACCGTATCGCAGCTGAACTGATAGCGGCGGGCGCCCAAGAGATCTTAAATGAGCTACGTCAAAGCTAGTTTCGATATACCTGCCCCATTTGACAAAACTAAATGCAAAAATATCATTGCATTTGGGTCTGAAAAAGTATAGAACTGGCCAGTAGGGCTCTGGTCGAAATGTCGGCTTATTGTTTTTAGCCAGAATGCTGGTTATTGTTACTGATTAAAAGACTTCTTTGGGAAAAGAGGGTGAGCTTTTCATGGTTAATCAATTTTCTAAATTCTTCCGGTTATTCTGTGTTAAAACAGTCATCTGTTCTTTCTTCCTTGCTATAGTCTCAATGACCTTTGGCATTGTCGGTGAAACGCTGGCTTATGAAACAAAAAAAACTTCTACAGGTACCTCCAACTGGCCACAGTTTCGTGGACCAAGTGGTTCAGGCCTTGGGACAGGGCAACCACCGACGAGCTGGAATGTCGAAACAGGTGAGAATATCCAGTGGAAGACAGAAATTCCTGGATTGGGTCATTCTTCGCCAATCGTCTTTGGCGAGAAGATATTTTTAACGACAGCAGTGAGTGAAAATGTCGACGATGCCGCATTAGAGACAGGTTGGATGGGTGGCTCGGGAACCTCAACAAAAGACACCGGTAGCTGGACGTGGAAAGTCCTCTGCCTCGACCATAAATCGGGTAATATATTGTGGGAAAAAGAGGTTGCTCAGGGTAAACCAAAGATGGAACGCCATCTCAAAGCCTCGCATGCAAACTGCACACCGGCGACCGATGGAAAACATCTTCTTGCCTTTTTTGGTTCGGAGGGGCTCTATTGTCTTGACTACGAGGGGAACCTGCTATGGGAAAAAGACTTTGGTATTTTACGGGCTGGCTCTTACCGCTCGGACGTGTCGTGGGGATTTTCCTCGTCACCAATCATCCATGATGGTAAAGCAATTATTCAATGTGATTGTACCAATACCGGTTTTATAGCAATCTTGGATATTCAAAATGGCAAAGAGTTGATGAGAATCGAACGGAACGAAGTTGCTGCTTGGTCAACGCCGACGATCGTTGAATATTCTGGAAAGACTCAAATTGTCTGCAACGGCTACCAGGAAATGGCCGGCTACGATTTTCAAACAGGAGAACGGTTATGGACACTCAGTGGTGGTGGTGACATACCAGTACCGACCCCACTTTATGCCCATAACCTGATCTTTATAACGAATGGACATAGCCGAAGCCCTCTCTATGTTATCTCACCCGATGCTAAAGGTGACCTTACTCCAAACAAAGGGCCAACAGAGAGACAAAAAACTAAGGGAGAAGAACAAAGTAAAGATATGAAACAGGGGCCACCATTAAAGGAACGCCCCAAGAATGAATTGCCAGAAGGCCTAGCATGGTGGCAGGAAACCGGTGGCTCCTATATGCCAACCCCGTTGATTGTTGGTGACCTTCTGTATCTATGTAATGACAACGGAATTCTGTCCGTTATTGACGCCAAAACGGGCAATCAAATTTATAAAAAAAGGGTCAGCCGAAAATCAGGAACCTATTCGGCCTCAGCCGTTGCAACTGAAGGGAACGTCTATTTTGGCAACGAGCAAGGGAGTGTGACCGTAATTGAAACAGGAGAAAAATACAAACTAGTGGCCACGAATGAGATGAACGAGGTCCTTATGGCGACACCAGCTATCTTTGGTGATCGAATTTTAATTCGGACGGTTGGCCATCTTTACTCGATAGGACAGTGATATTCAGGACTCTAGAACGCTAAGGGATAATGAAACTAGATTATTATTTCTTGGCAATTTTCGTAAATATTTTAAGGACTGTTTTAGAGAGCTTTACCTCTCGAATAAATCGGGCAATGCAACGCTGCAATGGAGGGGTGTAAAAAAACGCTCCGAAGAGTTTCGGAGCGGCTGTTTCTTTGAGGTCGACTTATAAGTGTAAATATTTCTCTCAGGGCTTCTTTACCCTTAAACAAGTTCAACAATTATAGCAACGGCATTTCCGCCACCGAGACATAGCGAGGCTAGCCCCCGTTTGAGACCACGCCGTTTGAGTGCATAAAGGAGTGTTACTAATACCCTTGCTCCACTTGCTCCCAAAGGGTGTCCCAAGGCGATCGCTCCACCATGAACATTTGTCTTTTCTTCTGGGATATTCAGCGGCGCCATACAAGCTAATGCTTGGGCGGCAAAAGCTTCATTGAGCTCAAAAAGGTCGATATCATCGACCGACAAATTGGCCTTCGACAGAACTTTTTCCATAGCGCTCACTGGGGCAATAAAGATATCCTTGGGTTCGACACCACTTGTGGCGCTTGCAATAATTTTGGCCTTTAGTTTTGCGTTACTGTCAAGGGCGATCTCTTCACTGACTACCAATAAGCTCGCCGCACCGTCGCTAAGTTGCGAAGCATTACCAGCTGTAACAGTCCCTTCTTTTTGAAATGCCCCTTTTAGAGCTGAAAGAGATTCAAGTGTCGTCTCTTCTCGAACCCCTTCGTCGACAGTAATGATTTTTTCTTTACCTCGTGTCGAGATGGCAACAGGTGCGATTTCTTCGAAGAATGCCCCCTCTTCAATTGCCGCTGCTGCACGTCGATGGCTCTCGGCAGCGAATTCATCTTGAGCTTCTCGCGAGATCGAACATTTTTGTGAGATGTACTCGGCAAGATCACCCATTGCACAATTTTCACTAGGACACCATAGCCCATCGTGAAGAAGGTGGTCTAACGAGAGTTGGTGCCCATATTTCCATCCTTTGCGGGCACCTGGCATAAGGAAGGGAGCATTACTCATGCTCTCCATACCACCAGCAAGGATGATTGACTGGTCGCCTAGTCGGATCGCTTGATCGGCCAACATTACTGCTTTGAGGCCTGAACCACAAACCTTGTTTATAGTTAATGCGCCGACTTGAGGCGAGCAGCCCGCTCTCAGGGCTGCCTGACGTGCTGGGGCTTGACCAAGACCGGCAGAGAGGACAACCCCTAGAACAACCTCTTCTACTGCAGAAGCTTCTAAACCTCCACGATCTAAAGTCGAGCGTAGAGAGTAAGTGGCCAGTTCGGGTGCAGGAAGGGCTGAAAGACCACCTAAATAGCGCCCGACTGCTGTTCGACTCGCCCCGATAATATAAGAGTTACTCATATTTAATCCTTTTTGAATATTAAATTTGAATATTAAAAACGCCTAAAAATTTTAGAAAGTCAGGAGCTACCACGTATTGGCGCGGACGACCCTCGAATACGTTTTCCGAGTGTTGTCATTGTGTTGTGCCGTTATTTTTTAACTGGGAAACCACTAATGCGGTCGACTCAAAGGCTCGTTTTGTTTTAAGGCAAATCTCGCGAAAAACGGCAGGACGTGAGACCCCTGCCAGCAGAAATTTTTCCTGGCCATCTCGAAGAAAAACGAGATCGGCCGCATCGAACCATTTTTGTCCAGGATGTTCTCGAATTTCGATAACCTCAAAGTCGTTCCAGAAAATTGAGGCTCTCTCAACCGATTGGAGGCCCCTTAGAACTGTAACACCCCGGTCTGTTAACTGATACCGTCTACCGACAAAAGGGAAGACACGCCAAAAATAAGCAAAGATGGCAAGTGGGATTGAGGAAAGGGCTAAAATATTTCCAGCCGTTAGTATCGAATACCCATGTTTTAAGGTATACATTTTGCCGAGAAAACGGCCAAGCCGAAAGGCCGCAATCGAAGGCCAAACGGTCATGATTTTTTGCGAAGCCATGTGTTTCTCATTCAATCTAAAGAAGGGCCAATCAGAAGAGATTCATTTTACATGAAGATTCATCTTTTTCCAGATAGCGAAAATGATTTGAAAAGGGGAACGAACAAACCAAATATGTACCGGTTTTTCTTTGGTGCTTCCGGAAAGATTACTACGGCAAAGGAGGGCTTAGAGGGTAGACAGGCTTAAAAAAAGAACAAGTTGTTTGGAATGGTTTTATGGTAAATTAGATGGTCAATGGAGAAAGCTATATAACTGGGGTCGGTAAATTTTATCTGCCGTTTCGTTATTTATCCAATATGGTTTATATAGAAAGAGATTTTTCAAATGTCAAAAGATCATCCAAAGTTTGACGGCGGCGGATAAGACGTGCCCCATTGTTATCTAGTAAAACTTCGGCAGCAAATGGTTTGGAATTGTAGTTACTACTCATAGAAAAACCATAAGCACCTGCATGACCAATAAGGAGGTAATCACCTACCTTGGCGTCTGGAAGGTCTACCGTGTAGACATACCCCCCCTCTTTTTGTGTGAAAATGTCCCCCGATTCACAGAGTGGGCCACCGACAACTGTCGGAACAGTCGGCACCGATGTCGTTGAAGAATCTTTACCAGGAACGACTGCCATCGGGTGATAGGCGCCATAAAGGACCGGTCGTGCTAGATTATTAAAGCCTGCATCAAGGAGAAGATATCGATAGCTTCCCATCGTTTTAACCGCACGAATTTCTGTAAGAAGACTGCCTGCCTCTGCAGACAAAAAACGGCCCGGCTCAGTTTCGAGTTGGATAGGGTGCCCGAAAGCCTCTTCTAAATTTCTTCGTGAGCGATCCCATAGTGCGTAAAAAGTTGAAATATCAGCCTGCGGATCATCCTCTTTATAGGCAACAGGGAGCCCGCCTCCAGTACTAATTGTAGTGACGCTACTGCCGACTTTAAGGGCAATATTTTCAAGAGCGTTAGCGACTTTAAGAAGATGTTGCATGTCGGTCCCCGATCCAATATGCATATGAACTCCAGTAACAGTGAGGTTATGCCGTCTGGCAACCTCGAGAGTTTTAGGGAGGTCTTCGTGCCAAATTCCGTGTTTGGACTGTTCGCCACCAGTATTCGTTTTTTGGCTGTGCCCATGACCAAAACCAGGGTTAATACGGAGAGTAACGGTCGCTCCTGGTGTCACCTCGGCGAGTTGCTCAAGCATATCAGAGGAGCCAATGTTTACGTGAATATTATGTTTTTTTATAAGTTCTAGCGCTTGATGATCAAAAATATCAGCGGTGTAAACGAGCTGAGGATTTGGCCCTTCGGTTGTAAAACCGGCCTCTAAAGCTCGGTAGATTTCACCTGCACTCACAGCGTCAACAAACGCTCCCTCTGCCTTAAGCAACTTGAGAATACTCAGGTTACTACACGCTTTTTGAGCATACCGGACGACGTCAAAATCAGCTAGTTGGCGTAACCTTTTGCGAAACCAGTCTGCGTCGTAAAGATAGAGAGGGGTTTGATATTTTTCGGCTAATTCGGATAATTTTTGTCCAGCAATTTCTGTTCGCAAAACGTGAAAAAAATCAGAGGTCGATTCACAAGCAGTCATATGCTTTACTCGCTCAAAAGGTACTAGGTAAGAAGAGGCCAGAGGAGTTACAAATAACAGGGGAAAACTCTTGAGGATTGATACTAGCTAAATATGATTTGCCAAAAGACCTGTTAGTTGTAATAGTACTTATCGACGTTTGTCCAACGCCTACTACTTAATGGCAATCGTTTGTTGGAGAGGTTGCAAAATGTTCTCAACAACATATTCATGAATAAGGTTTTGGCTTGCTTCAGCTAAAAACCGTAGCGTTGAGCCATAGGTTTGCCCTTCACGTAATGAACCGTTATGACGAGCCGTCAAGTAAACACTGATCTGGTCACCCGGGTAGGAGCTATCTCGAAGATGGTAGGCATCTGTTCTTGTTTCGATGCTAAGGCGACAAAGAGAACGTCCTTCTTCATCAAGAGCAATCTGTACAGCTGGTTCATAGTTGACAATGCCAGCGCTGCCTGCTTTTTCTGGAAAGTGTTCAAAAGCAGGGGGAAGTCCAAGTGCTTCATTAACAAGCTCGTTATGATTTCCTTGGTAGGTAAAATCAAAGCCAAAAGTGAGGCCGATCGCCTCACAGTCAAACGAATTAAGTGATAAGGCGTAAGGAGCAAGCTCTAAAATTGATTGGTAAAAGCTAAATACCTCTGAAACCTCTTCAGGGTTGATTTGTCCTGCACACAGCCGACGAGCCGCAAGAGTTGCCCAACGATACGAGCTTTGGCCTTTGGGTTCTTCTAAAATATATTCGCTCCCTTCGGCCCCTTCGCGCATTGAGAAATGAGCCATTGTTGGGTGTTGCTTTTTTATTTGGTCGAAATAGCTCAAGACAACTTCACGATTCTGGGGAAGATCCATTTCAGTCGTCAAATTGAGGTTAATGTAGTGATCATCGCAGAGGGAACTATAGTTACTGGTGGTCATTGCTCATAATCCTTTTCCGTAAAATAACCATGCCGCAGGGCCTATTTTATGGTAGAATCCGATTTGAGAGTACAACATTTTTCCCAATTCTTCTGGTTTTTGAGAGAAAACGGTACATTTACAGGACGTGAAAATAACTAAAAAAGAGCTGCACTACACTCGTATTCAGACAAAAATTGGTTGGATCAGTGTTTTGCATTGTGGAAAAACAATTCAAAAACTCGTACTTCCTGAAAGTAAAGAGACTCTGCCAGAACTCTTTTCGCAAGAAATTGTATTGATTCTTGGCCCCGATAGGGTGTTTCAAAAAAGCCTTGAAAAATGGTTCCATCGGTATTTTTGGGGTGATGGCAAAGCATTCGACAGGGCAGAGATTGATCTTTCTGCCTTTACTCCTTTTCAACAAAAAACCTTGCAGGAGTGCCAAAAAATTCCTTTCGGAACAACAGTGAGCTATAAAGAACTAGCTATAAGAGTTGGTAGCCCAAATGCCTCTAGAGCAATTGGAAATGCTATGGCGTCCAACCCGATTCCGCTCATTATCCCCTGTCATCGTGTTATTCAGACGAGCGGTCACCTCGGTGGATACTCAGCACCTGGAGGCCTTAGCCTGAAAAAAGAGCTTCTTGATCATGAGTTTTCTAAGAATAAACGGAAAAACAAAGAGGTTTCTACTTTACAAAAACCTCTTGCCGGCATACGATAGCTCGTTCGTTATTCGATGCACCCCTAGCTCAACTGGATAGAGTCCCGGTTTACGAAACCGGTGGTTAGTGGTTCGAATCCACTGGGGTGTACTTGCTGTTCTATTCGTTAGTATCTTTAGGCTTACAATGCCGCTTTGTGCTTATTGTTCCTTTTGGTATATTCGGAGACTCTTGGTTCGGTCGAGCATCTCTTCATCAAGGCCGACCTATCTTTTTCAGACAAGAAACTGGACCTCCAGCACTACCAATATCCCAGCACTACCAAGAGCGCTGTAGACGATATCATCACCCGAGGTGAAGTGGTTGTCCGATCGTGCGAATGGCGTTGATCGAACACACCTCGGCTGTACCCCTCTTTTTTTGTCAGATCGTTAAAGCTCCTACCAATAGCTCAGCGTTTTTTTGCGATACACTCAACTCATCATACTGACAAAGGTTTCCCATCCGTTACTAAAGACTTCGGCGAGGGTAACAAAAATTTGTAACAAAGGTTTACTGTTTTTTGGGGAGAAGGTGACAGAACTTACCAATGGATTTTGTATCTTGGTAAGGTTTCTTGAATCATTTTCTCAATCCGTTATTTTTCGCCGTTAGAGAATCGGTTTCCTCCTAGATGGATTACAATCAAATTTTTCAATTGACCAATTTCGGGAGGGAGAGTCGTTAATTGGTTAAAGCTGAGACCAAGCACTTCTAGTTTTTCGAGTTGACCAATTTCGGGAGGGAGACTGGTTAATTGGTTGCCTCCGAGATCAAGCGTTTTTAGGGTTTCGAGTTGCCCAGTCTCGGCAGGGAGACTTGTTAATTGGTTGCCTCCGAGATCAAGCGTTTTTAGATTTTCGAGCTGACCAATTTCGGGAGGGAGACTGGTTAATTGGTTGCCTCCGAGATCAAGCGTTTTTAGGGTTTCGAGTTGCCCAGTCTCGGCAGGGAGACTTGTTAATTGGTTGCCTCCGAGATCAAGCGTTTTTAGATTTTCGAGCTGACCAATTTCGGGAGGGAGACTTGTTAGTTGGTTGCCATCGAGGGTAATCGCTGTTAGATTTTCGAGCTGACCAATTTCGGCCGGCAGGATAGATAGGGGCTGGAGGTTAAGATCCAAACTTATGGAACCCTCTTTAACACAATCGTACATTTTTTGCAGGGCACGTTTACGTCGACTATCTTCTGACTCTTTAGCGATAGCTGCCGCTAAGTTGGCCAGAACTTTTTCAGCATCGTAAGGCAGTTTGGCCAGAGTTTTTTCTTCCAGTTTAGTCTGGGCTTTTTCGTCGTTGTCCAGTTTAGCCTGCGATTTTTCATTTAGGTTGGCCAGAACTTTTTCACTGTCGTTAGGGTCGCCACGAAAAAATAGAAATATGACAATACCAACAATGGCAATTGTCAAAAAGAGACCACCCCCCAGAATTCCTAATACAATCAGTTTTAGGTTTGTTTTCGTATTGGGCAAGTGACCGGCCACTACTTGCTGAGTTCTTTGCTCAGTTCTTTGCCCACTTCCCTTCTCATTTACTCGGTCATTTACTTGGCCATTTACTCGGTCGGCGACTCGCTCATTATCTGAGCCCACCTCATCTGGACTAGCGGTCGTTTCGAATAAGAATGTTTCGCTGCATTTTCGACACTTTACCTTCTTGCCGATTAAATTGGGGGCAGGTTTGTATTTTGTGTTACAATGGGGACATATTGGCATTTGCCGAGCCTTTTCAAAAGCAGAACCGATTAGGAAGAAGCAACAACTGAGATCGGACGAAATCAACCTTTCATCGACACAAAGTAATCACATAAAAAACCCCAACAATTGAGCTATTGTAGTGAACTAGGCTACCAATAGCAACAAATTAGATTCCCATGAGAACAACACACTCGGGTGTTGATAGATTTTAAGAGATCTACAAAGGGGCTTAGGAGGCCTGAGGGTCGATTTGTCAAAAGTGAAAACTTTGCAACTTTTCTGAATTTTTTCGTTTTCCTATATTATGGTTGTTTTCTTTTTGGAAAATTCACTTAAAACCTTTCTAGGAAAGGCTTCAGCGCCTTGTCGCTAGTCGGCATTGCTATTCGTTGAGCCAGCGGTTTGGCCCGTTTTTGAGGTTTACACAGAAGAATCGGTAAAAGATGAACTCTGATCCTATCGATACAAATTTACCCTATGACGCCCTTCTAGTCCTTTCATTTGGTGGGCCTGAATCGGGCGAGGACGTGCTCCCTTTCTTGGAAAATGTGCTTCGTGGAAAAAACGTCCCTCGCAGCCGTATGCTCGAAGTCGCCGAACATTATTATCACTTTGGGGGTAAATCTCCTATTAATGATCAAAATAGAGAGCTCATTTCGCAGCTTGAAACGGCGTTTACTAAAGAGGGTATTGGCCTTCCTATTTATTGGGGGAACCGTAACTGGTACCCTCTTTTACCCGAGACACTTCAAAAAATGGCCGCCGATGGGGTCAAGCGAGCCCTTCTTTTTTTTACCTCAGCCTATAGTTCTTATTCAGGGTGTCGTCAATATTGGGAGAACGTTGACGAGGCACAAAAAACACTCTCCACACCTATCTCTTTTGATAAACTGAGGGGCTTCTATAACCATCCTCTTTTTATCCAGGCACAAGTTGAAAAGGTTAATAAGGCAATTACTGCGTTGAAGGGTAAAACAGAGAAAGAAGGAGAGGGATGCGAGGACTCAAGTGATGACCCTCATGTTTATTTTACCGCTCATAGTATCCCACAAACAATGGCGAATCGATCCGACTATGTTGCCCAATTAACTGAAACCTGTCGCCTTGTTGCAGAAAGATCAAGGATAAACAACTGGCAGCTCGTTTATCAAAGCCGTTCTGGCCCCCCTCATCAGGTGTGGCTTGGACCAGATATTTGTGACTGTTTGGAAGAACTTCCTGCAAGGATGCGGTCAGACAAGGCTATTGAGAAGAAAAACCCTAGGGTTCTCATCGTCCCGATTGGATTTTTGAGTGACCATCTTGAAGTTCTGTACGATCTTGATACCGAGGCGGCCGATGTCTGCCAAAAAGAAAATATACTGATGGAGCGAGCTGAGACAGTCGGAACCTCCTCGACTTTTATCGAAATGGTCGTTTCGCTTGTGCGAGAACGACTGGACTCAAAACGTACTAAGGAAGCGATTGGACGGTTCCCCCCTTCGCATGAAAAATGTCCTCATGGCTGTTGTCCCCTCCGATAGTTTCCGGGAAGCTTATTGTCTCTGATGATTTTTGCGGCTGAGGGAATCCTTCTTTTCTTGTTAATTGCCCTTTTAGCACTTTTTTATGTTAAAACTTCTCTTTGGTAGAGGTTAAGAAAGAGGTTTAGGTGGCCTTGCCAGAAATGGCATTTTCCCTTAGAAATAAGGTGCTTGGTCGACCTTTTATAAAGGTCTTTTAGGTCGGCCTGTATTACTGAGTTTTCTCTTTTAATCTGAGTAAAAATAATGCGAAACCGGCGTAGTTGGTTGAAAACAGATTCCTCTTCTTCTGCAAGCATTCCTGCTTTCTGTTTCGCTCTTATGATCTTGTTTATTGGTTGTTCAGAAGAGGAGCCGACGACATGGAATGATCCGATCGAGCGGACCCCATTCGGTCAGGAAGAAGCTGTCGTAACTGCCGGAGTAGCCGAACAGCCTGAGCGGCTTGAATGGAAAGCGCCGGCAAGTTGGCACCAACTTCCTCCTACGCAATTTGTAGAAGCGTCTTGGGAAATTCCACTTCAAGAGGCCGATACCACTGCCAAAGGAGAAGAGGTAGTTTCCAAATCGACCAAAATTGCAATTTCTCGTCTTCCAGTTTCGCTCCCCTATGATACCAACTTTAACCGTTGGGCCACCAGTCAACTCGGGTTACCTGCTTTTACCCCTGAAGAGATTGAAGCAAAAGTTGCTGCTGCGGAAAAGATCGATTTCCTTACTGACAGCGGTCTAACGGGTGAGATTTTCTTTTTCGAGAATACCAAGACCGACAAAAAAATGTTAATCCACTGGGTCAAAAGTGAGCAAAACCTTTGGACTGTTAAAATTTTGGACACTATTGCCAACGTAAATGCACACGAAGAGGTCACATTGGAATTTACTCGATCCTTTCGGATTATGGATGAGGAAGTATCCACAGAATCTGCTGCTGGTGAGGTGAAGACCGAAACGGTAGAAAAAACAGAGGCCGAAACTACGACAGAAGAAAGCGAAGAGATTTCGTACAACTGGTCTGCCCCTGCACACTGGGAAGAGGTCGATAAAGGGATGAATCTTGTCAAATTTCAAATTCAGGGAAAAAATGGAGAAAAATTTGCCCTCGCAACGGTTAATGTCATGAGCCTTCTCGGCGATGGTGGTGGCCTGAAGAATAACCTGCGAGAATGGGCAAGGCAGTTATCCCTAGAGTTTTCAGAAGATTCCCCCCTCCCCGAGGGAGAGGATTTTACTATTGCGGGGGAATCTGGCAAACTCTACGAACTTCAGAATACAACGGCTTCTCGGCCATTGTCGATCGTAGTTGTAATTTTACCCGAAGGAAACAAGACTTCTTTCTTTAAAATCAAGGGAGATGTAGCCTTGGTCTCTAAAGAACGTGACAATTTTTTAGACTTTCTCCGTTCATTTGAAAAACAATAGTTTTAAAGGATTGTTTGCAGGCTCTGTTCTGTCTATTTTTCCGTTGCCCAATCATTTAACTATTCCTGGAAATATCCGATGTCCCTTTTACGTACACTTGCCTCACTAAAACTGACGGTCGCTCTTTTTGTTCTAGGGATGATCGTTGTTGTCTGGGGAACGCTTGCCCAAATTGGTGAGGGG
The DNA here is from genome assembly GCA_028066335.1 of Pirellulaceae bacterium. GTDB lineage: Bacteria > Planctomycetota > Planctomycetia > Pirellulales > Pirellulaceae > JALCBQ01. The sequence goes on along the minus strand of JALCBQ010000062.1, from coordinate 4,436 downwards.
GTCTGGTATGTTCAGAAGACCTACTTTTACAGTTACTTTTTTTGGGCCCATCTTGGTATATTGGCTTCGGGAACTCCTGAGAGTGTTGAAGGGCTAAAGCGGATAGGGACTTACTTTCCTGGTGGCTTTACTATCGGATGGCTCATGCTTATCAACTTGCTGGCTGCCCACTTTATTCGTTTTCGATTTACGGTAAAACGGCTTGGTGTCTATATCTTGCATTCCGGCCTGATTCTTTTGCTTGTCGGGGAATTTTTAACGGCGAATTTCTCCGTTCATACGAGCATGACGATTTCTGAAGGTGGTTCAAACAACTATACCCTAGACACGAACGAGCTTGAGCTTTTGCTCCATGAAAAAATTTCATCCACTGAGGTCAAAACGACCCGTTTACCCCTAGACCAACTACAAAAAAACAGTGTCATTCGGCCAGATGACGTACCATTTTCTATCAAATTAGATAGATGGATTGAAAACCTTGCTAATGTTAGCGGCCAACTGCAAGAAGTCCCCAAGGCAAAAGAGAATAACGCTCCGGCTGTTGTACTCTCTATCGTAGGCGATGACGACAAAGCGACCTCTCAGCCGATACAGGCCTCACTGGCAGCCGGCTTTGACGCTTTTAACTCGAAGAAATTCAAACTCACTGAAGATTCTGCCGAGTACGCGTTGTCTTTTCGTTTTCGTCGTTACTATAAAGACTATACGATTACCCTCAAGGATTTCAAAACTGGCGAATATACAGGGACCAACATACCATCCCACTACCAAAGTGACATCCACTTCCAAAGTCACAGCAGTGACGTAGAGTTCGACAGACTCATTAAGATGAACAACCCACTACGCCATGGTGGAGAAACATTCTATCAAGCCGGCTTTACAAAAGATGCCGACGGGAGAGATGCAACTATCTTGCAAGTCGTGCGAAACCCTGGTTGGCAGATTCCGTATATTGCATGCTTGGTTATTTCATTTGGTCTTTTGTGGCATTTTTGCATTCTTCTCTATCAATTTATCAAACGGGCGAAAGTGCCATCGTTTGAATTGGTCACTCTTAAGCGATCTCATCATCTGTTTGTCTGGGGAGTGGTTCTCTTGGCAGTAATATTGGCGATAAGTCCATGGGTTAGAGCAGGTAAAAGCAACCCTGAACATCTCAATCAATTAGCCGCTTTACCTGTCTCTTTGGATGGTCGGGTCAAACCTCTAGATTCGGCTGCTCGGAGTTTTTTAATCCGGTTAAGTGGGCGCGACAAACTAAAAGTTCGTGACGATGGCGATCGTTTGAAAATTAAAAAGATACCGGCTATCGAGTGGTATTTTAATTCCATTGTTTCTCCCGAGAAAGCCGAAAATTATTCTGTTTTCCGTATTGAGCATGATGGTGTCTTGGCATTGCTAGACCTCAAAATTGAAGATGGAATCGACAAGTTTTTCTACAGCTATTCACAGATCGAGCCAAAGTTGGCGAACCTTCAGCAAGAGTTGACCAGTCGACCAGATAAACGAGACCCTAGTTATGAACGGTATAAAAAAGCGATAGAGATTCTTCTACAGCGAGTTACCCTTTTCCAACAAATTCAAAATTTAATTGTCCCTTATCATTTACCACCGAGTATTGTTCATGACCCTTCTGTGAGTGAGGTTCCCCCTCCTCTTTCACAGTGGCACCCGATGACTCTTGAGCTCAATGCACCGACTGAAAACTATAAATCTTGGAAAAAGCTTCTACAAACATACAAAAAATTTCAGGACGCTCCAGAGAAGGAGGAGCTAGCTAAAACACTTGCGGCTGAGGCTGAAAAGTACCGTAATAATATTGAGTCCACAGACTATACGGCATCGGAGGAATCAAAAGTCGCCTATGAACTCCTATATAACCAAGCCGCCCCATTCTTGGTAACATTGATTATGTATCTCTTGGCCTTTGTTATGGGGTTGGTTCTTATTGCCTTTCAGATTCTTAAGATTAAGGATTGGCAAATTGCCTTACTACGTGCGACGTTTGGCTTTATATCGGTCGCCTTTTTACTTCATACCTTTGGTCTCTGCATGAGGATGTACATTCAAGGCCGCCCACCGGTAACAACCCTCTATAGTGTTTCTATTTTTGTCGGATGGGGAGTCGTTCTTATGGGACTTATTTTCGAATATTTCTATCGTCGAGGTACCGGGGTGTTGGTCGCTTCGACGGTCGGCTGGCTCACGTTAATTATGGCCTATAACCAAGTCGATGGTAGCGACCACATGGGTGTGATGTTGGCTGTTTTGAATTCCAATTTTTGGTTAGCGACCCATGTTATTATGATTACCTTTGGGTATTCGGTCTCATTCTTAGCCGGTTTCATTGGCATTGTCTATATCTTACGTCGATTCTTTGGGACTGCTGTTACCAAAGAAGAGAATAAGACTTATGGCAAAATGATTTACGGGGCTGTCTGTTTTGCTTTATTATTTAGCTTTATAGGGACGGTCCTCGGTGGAATTTGGGGCGATCAATCATGGGGACGTTTTTGGGGGTGGGATCCAAAAGAAAATGGGGCCCTGCTGATTGTTTTAATGCACTCTCTAATCCTTCACGCTCGTTGGGGTGGAATGGTGCGTGAGAGGGGAATGATGATTTTAGCCGTCTTTGGAAATATTATTACGAGTATCTCGTGGTTTGGTGTGAATATGTTAGGTGTCGGGCTCCACTCCTACGGGTTTATGGCATCAGCACTTTTCTGGCTCCTCCTTTTCTGGGGAAGTCAGTTGATGATTATGGCCCTTGGGGCAATCCCTGAAAATGTTCTTAACCCTCACCTCGCTGCAGATGGAGCCTCTGGCACACCCAGAGGAAATACAAAAAAGAATAAATAGTTCATTCCAAGTGATGAAGGCTCTTGTAAAATAGTAAACACGCTATTGATCCTCTCTTCTTCTATTGTGTAGCTCTTTATAATGACAAACGATTACCTTGAAATTGAGCTTGACCATGATCGGCAAAAACGGTGTGGTTTTCCCGAAGTTGTCTATGGTGAGGATAAAACGGCCGAGACAATCGTTGCTATTTTTAAAGAGCAGCTAGAAAGAGAAACGCTTCCCTTTGCAACCAGGATTTCGTCTGAAAAAAGCCAACTACTTGTCGAGACATTTGAGGAACAAGGGGTCTATAACGCCACCTCCCGAACCTTTCGTTTTCTACCCGATAAGAGGAAAGTCTCCTTCAAATGTTCGAAAGATAGTCACGGTACTACAGATGATTACTGCCCCGTTGTCGGTGTTGTCACAGCAGGAACAAGTGATTTACCTGTTGCGGAGGAAGCACAAGAGACTCTCACCTGGATGGGCATTCAAAATGAGTCGATTCATGACATAGGTGTTGCTGGTCCTCATCGTCTTATAAAATACGCCGATCGACTTAGTGACTTTGACGCAATCGTAGTGATTGCTGGGATGGAGGGCGCTTTGCCAAGTGTCGTTGGGGGCTATGTCGCCTCACCAGTTGTTGCGGTGCCAACGAGTGTCGGTTATGGGGCTTCGTTTGGTGGAATTTCTGCACTTTTGGGTATGCTCAATAGTTGTGCCTCGAACGTAACAGTAGTCAATATTGACAGCGGTTTTAAAGGGGGGTACATCGCTGGAATGATAGCGACCCAAGCTGTGCGTACTGCCAAAAAAATTCTCAAAAGTCGCTCGATGGAAAACCGATGCTCTGCCGATGAACATCAAAAGGGATCGCTCGACTCTAATTTCTTAAGCTAAACTGATGAAAAATGAAACGCAGCCCCGCCC
>JALCBQ010000062.1:0-652 GCA_028066335.1 Pirellulaceae bacterium | reverse complement strand
TTATACCGACCAAAGTGGAGAAAACGAGCCTAGAGAAATTAAAAAAATTCAGCAAACTGGAAGAATGGATCAATGAGTACCAGGGGCAAATTAGCCTCTGCGGTTTTGGCCTTGTCGGTGCTGGAATTGAAACGTGCCGTTTACTCAACACCGTTTCTGTTAGCCACGTTTTCCTTCTCGGAATAGCTGGCTCTTTTGACTTAAAAAGGTATCCTGTCGGTTCAGCATCTCTGTTTTCGTCGGTCACTTTAGACGGAGTCGGTGTTGGCCAAGGTAACGACTTTGCTTCCTTGCCTTATTCTATGGTTCCAAGTGGAACACCTCTTCAATCTCTCATACTACACGATTCAAAGGTCGATTCATTGGCTTCTTTGCCAACGCTTCTTTCGGTAACAAGTGCTAGTGCTAATGCCGCTGAGAAAAATTGGCGTAAAGAGCGGTACCCTAATGCCGTTGGTGAAGAGATGGAAGGATTTGCCGTTGCTCTGGCTGCACAACAGTATAAAACTCCTTTGACAATTATTCGAGGATTCTCAAACGAGGTGGGTAATCGTAATATTCATTCATGGCAAGTTGACGAGGCACTTTCGAGTGCATTGGATTTACTCGTTTCAAGAAAGCCAGTTCACTCATACTCTCCTCAACGTTAATC
>JALCBQ010000061.1 GCA_028066335.1 Pirellulaceae bacterium | reverse complement strand
AGCAAATTTGGCAAGGTCGCCAAGGGTTATGGCAGAACTACAGGAGCCATAAAGGTCATCAACTGGCTCTCCTTTAACCCGAATAATTGTTTTCTGGGCCTCATCTGGCGGAAGAAGATTTACCCCATGAAAAAGGGTCTCAAAACTCTCACGATATTCGTCGACAATATCGTCGGTTGGTGCCCAAAAGACCTGAATTTTTCCCTCGACCAATCGGCGAAACTGTTCGCCAAGAAACTCAACCGAAGCCAAAGATATCTCGTTACTATCAAAAGATTTACCAGAAATAATAACGAAGGCTACCTGACGTTCCAGCGCTCTCTTTACAAATCGACGAACTACCTCATAAGGGGCAGTGGACAGAACCCCTTCAGCAGGTGTTCCCAACACAGAAACAGCCTCATGAGAGGGATCTAAGCCCTCTGTAGCAGAACCTAGAGAGCCGAGGTCTATAGGGGCGAGGCAGACAGGAGCCCCAAGGCGAAAATGGCCACCATGTAAAAAGCGAAACAACCTAGATGCCATGAGCACCTCCGTGCACTCGTAAGTTACGAGAGGATCAGTAACGACCGACAACTGCCCAACTTACCAAACTTACCGACAAAAGTCAATCTAGATTGATACGGCAAAATAAGCAGATTAAACCAATTTTTCTGCCGTACTCCTAAAAGTACCTTTTTCTAAAGATCACTCTCCTTTTAAAATCTTCCAAACACACTCTCTTGAAAAAAAACCGACCCCTGATATGGGTAGAAAAACGACCCGATTTTCCCCAAAAAATAACCCAATGATCGACAAAAGGTAGACAATCCTTTGTTATCTTTAGATAACTTACGCCCTTTTGCAAGGAATAGTATCATACATTAGAAGTCTTTCCATTTCCTGATTTTAACCTGCGAGATTTACAAACGATTGACAAGAAAAGTAGACGGGGCGATTCAAAGGAAGTAAAGAGGTGATCACGGCCCAGCTAAAGAATGATTTTGACCTACCAAAGTAGCTGCCAAGTATCTAATAGAAATGTCAGCCCCTCTCAAGGAAATTTTTAAAGAGGCGATTCACCTTAAGCCCCGATCTCACCCTTTAAGATCACCGTCGACTGGCGGGGCGACTACGACCTTTTGGGTTTCTGCCTTGCTGGCCACCTTGGCGACGGTTTGTAGTACCACGACCACCCGAGGCCGAACCTCTTGCAACCCCTCGTTCTTGGTTTCTACCATTTTGCTTATGGGGGTTATCGGCCTTACCAATTGCTTCATAAAGGAATCGACTAGGATCGGTATCTCGTGGTTTTCCCCACTTTGTACGCTGCTGCGCAAATGAGAGGGTCAAACTCTCCTGGGCTCGGGTTATTCCGACATAACATAGTCGTCTCTCTTCATCGATCGACTCATCTTCGAGATCGACCGAACGCTTATGTGGCAAAATTCCTTCTTCCATGCCGACCATATAAACATGTGGGAACTCAAGCCCTTTGGCGCTATGAAGGGTCATAAGAGTAATTGCATTTTGAGAAAGTTGTTTTTCTTTATCGTTGTCAAAATCTTGCTGACCTAGCAACACTTCATTAAGAAACTCGGTCAAGGTTGGGTTCTTTGCCTTCGTTTTGTAATTACTCAAGGCGTTGACAATCTCTTCCAAAGAGGCGAGTCTTGACTCTCTCTCCTCAGGTTGGTCGTAAAGGCGGTTAATTTCGGCTTCGTACTTTGTCGCCCGTATTAAGTCACGCAACGCCTCAACAGTTGCCTGAGCGCCAGGTTTCGAGAAGGCCTCATTAAAAACCCCTTTAAAATGCCGTAAAAGCCCCAAAAGGTTGGCAATCCCCTTTCCAGCCGCCTCGGGCAATCGTCCCGTGACAGAACGGTCTTCCAAGACATTTCTTAGCAACTGTCCCCCTTCGACGGCATAGCTCATAACCATCTCGACCGACTTGCTTCCGATACCACGTGGTGGGGTGTTAATAATACGCAATAGTGAAATTTCGTCCTGTGGTGTTTCTACCGCTTTAAGATAGGCCAAAATATCACGGACCTCCTTCCGGTCAAAAAAGGACATCCCACCGATAAGGGTGTACGGAATTTTTTGGCGGCGCAGCTCAGTCTCAAAGGCTCGGGGCTGTTCGTTCGTTCGAAAGAGGATCGCAAAATCTTCAGGTTGCCCTTCCTGAAACTCTAGCCGGCGTCGAATCTCGGCGACCGTCTCTTCGGCTTCGACCATCTCATTTTTAAAAGGGATGATTCGTGGTTTTTTTCCTGCCCCGCGGGCCGGTATAAGGGTTTTCGGATGCCGTTTTTTATTGAAAGCAATTAACGTATTTGCTATCTCTAGAATCGAACCTGTCGATCGGTAATTTTGCTCTAGTCGAACCTCTTTGGCACCCGGCCAATCTCTTGCAAAACGCAAAATATGGTCGATCTCGGCACCTCTCCAGGCATAAATTGATTGATCGTCGTCACCGACGACACAGATATTTCGATGTTGCTCGGCCAGGGCACGGACAATCCGATATTGAATGGCGTTGGTATCTTGGTATTCGTCGATCAACAGGTGTTCGAAACGGGCTGCCTCTTCTTGCCTTAGCTGGGGATGTTTCTGAAAAATTTCTTCAGTAAGGATGAGAAGGTCATCAAAGTCGACAGCGCCATTATTTTTGAGCCCTTTTTGGTAACGCCGAAACCCCATTGCAGCAAGGTGCTCCTTGTCGGTGTTGGCACTATTTCCAGCCTGGGCAACGGTGAGGCCGGCCGATTTCCACTGACTGATTTTATTCACCATCTCGCTCGGCTTTAACCGCTGCGATGGAACCCGAATTTCTCGCAAGACGCTCCTGGCAAGGCTTTCCTGGTCACCTCGTCCATAGATCGCAAACCGCCTAGGATAGCCCAAAATGGTAATATGTCGCCGCAAAACCCCCATACAATAGGCATGAAAGGTTGAGACTGTTGGCCGATAACCCTCTTTTCCCCACTGTTTTTGAAGGAGCTGACCAATACGTTGCTGCATTTCTTTGGCCGCTTTATTCGTAAACGTTACTGCCAGAATTTTATCAGGACGGACCCCATTTCTTATTAAATTGGCGATACGAAAAGTGACAACCCGCGTTTTCCCCGAACCAGCACCGGCCAAGACCAAAAGGGGGCCTGAAAGGGTTTCAACTGCTTCTTGTTGAGGGGGGTTCAAACCAGATGTCATCTCTTGTTGTCTACTATCCTTGTTGCCTTGAGTCCGTTTTTTAGTGACGACGTCGAATCGGTATTTGAAGTCGATACCTTACTCGATTTTTTGCCTAATAGCTACCTTTCCTCTTACACCTGTCTGAAGAAAATCTAAAATTAGCCAAAGTGTATATTGGCGAAACGACGGCTTATCTGTAGAATAGGGCTTTACTTAGGACTATTTTTGCAAAGCCGTTTTTGGGGTCACCGAACTTAGTCCTAAGTCGATAGCAACCATTAAACATAATGCATTGCCCAAACGGATCGGTCTCTCGATGTCACCTGTTTTGGCCACTGCGTTGTTTCCGTCGTCTTGTTAACGACGTTTTCCCTTGTATTGCCGCACTTCATAAAATTTTAAAAACGACCGCGCCAAACGGTACCCTACTTGAGAGATAGTGAGTCTTCCTAAGAAAGCCCCGTTTGGATTAATCCTTACCCGAGGAATGGATTGATGAAAGCCCAACGTCGCCACGACTTACAAAACAACAGCCTAGCTAATTTTCTAGAAGACCCCATTCTGAAAATCAAGCCTTATCTCCCTTTGATCTCCATTGGTCTTGTCCTCTTTTTGGGCCTGTTGATCGCTTATAATGTCTACTCTGGCATGGCTCAGCAGACCCAAAACAATTCATGGGAAACCTACCTGAGCCGACGCTACGAACACGCCCGCTCTCTTTCGGCAGGAAAACCAGAGGGTGAGACGATCGTCCTTCAGAGTATCTTGGACGATAAAGCTGCCCAAGGTGGCTCGGCTGCTGATTGGGCCCGTTTAGAACTGGCAAACTCACTAACCAACCAAGCCCTCTCCAACCGCTGGAATCGCGATGGTGGCTACCTCGAATCGGCTCTTTTGGAACCGCTTTCTCTCTTTGAGGAGATCTTGGAGAAAGCTCCCCCAAATTCGGCTTTATCCCGATTTGCTGCTTTTGGAAAAGCACGTGCTGCCGATGGTATGCTAAAAAGCCAAAAAGAAATCGACGGCCTTATTGGCCAATACGAACATGTCGCAAATACATGGCCATTGACGTTGCGAGGTCAACTTGCAACGAGCCGAATTGAGCAATTAAAGCTCCTTCAAGAAGAAGAGACCGACTCGGTCGCTTGGCTGGCCACACAAGATTTCTCACCCATTCTCGGTGGTAGTGAGACCCTCGACCTCGATGACTCGACCCTCTTTCCAAACAATGAGAGCGGAGAATCGGGGCTAAACCTTGGTGGCGATATCTTCAATGAATCCCTCGAAATCGGCACAGGTGACGATCCCCTTGACCTTGAAAAAAATAGTGGAGAGGCGACCAAAGACGACACAAAAGAAGAGAAAAAAAGCGACGACAAAAAAGAGACCGAGGTCAAAACAGAGACAGAAACCGAGGTGAAAGAAGAAAAAAAGATCGATACCGAAAACAAAGAGATTAAGAAGTCTGATAAACGATGAGCCCCTCCTCCAAAGAGGGCCATCCCTCCTCTTCTGGTGATACACCCTCTTTATCAAAAGGCGAGCATTCCCAAGGCGACTCACAACGTTCTGATGACATTTCGATTCGTCAAACAGCCCACACTTCAGAACTGGCGAGCGACCTCCCTGACTTCAATGAGTCACTTGATGACGAGATCACAAATAGCTCTCTTTTAGAAGATGAAAAAGTGACGACTGATCCTCAGGCAGGGCTCAGTGATTCCTTTGTCGTTGAATCTGAAGATCATGGCAAACGTCTTGATGTCTTGTTAGCACTGCGGTACCCTCTTTATTCTCGTGTTCAACTTCGAAATTTTATTACGGAAAACAAGGTATCTGTCGACGGTAAACGGACAAAGGTCGCTTACAAAGTTGTTGCCGAGCAGCAGATCAAGGTGGCTTTTCCTCCTCTCACCCGTGAGCGGCCCGTCCCTGAAGATATCCCTTTGGATATCCTTTATGAAGACGAGGACATCGTTGTTTTGAACAAACAGGCGAACCTTATTGTCCATCCTGCTCGAGGTAACTGGGCAGGGACTTTGACGAACGCCCTTTCCCACCATTTCCAGTCACTAAGTACTATCGGTGGCAACTCTCGACCTGGTATTGTTCATCGTCTTGACCGAGATACCTCAGGGGTAATAGTCGTCGCCAAAAACGACACAGCCCACCTCGCTTTAGCTAAACAATTCGAGGAGCGGACCGTTGAAAAAGAGTATCTCGCGATCGTTGTAAATCCGCCCGACCGTGACCGTGACTGGATCGATAAACCAATCGGCCTTCATCCTGGAAACCGCAAAAAAATGGCTATTTTGGAACATAGCCAAGGGGCCAAAAAGGCGCAAACTTTTTACGAAGTGCGTCACCGCTATGGCAATTATGCAGTCGTTTCGGCCCTCCCCAAGACGGGCCGTACCCACCAAATTCGAGTCCATTTTGCCCATTTGCGTTCGCCGATTCTCTGCGATAAACTCTATGCCGGACACTCACAGATTACCCGTCAAAAATTATGGCAGCACAGACATTTCCCAGTCCCTTCTGCTCCATTTTCAGAAGAAAAAGGGAAAGAAGTCCTCTTAGATCGACAGGCTCTTCACGCATGCCGCCTACAATTTTCTCACCCTTCTACGGGTAAACGACTTGAGTTCCTCGCCCCAATAGCTCCCGATATTCAGGTAGTTCTAGATTTTCTGCAAAGTAGCTAGCTGTCAATAAATAGCAGGCGAGTCACTAAACTTGCCCCATAGCAAAGGGAAATTCCGGAGTTTGGTTACGTACCAACTTTAGCTCACTGGAAGGTGTAATTTTCTCTTGCTAGCTTTGCTGCTCCCTGCTCCTTGACCTTTATTTTACCTCTTGGCAAAGTCGCTATTTCAGGAGCTCTATTACGGCTGCCTGCGTCCAGGAATGAGTGAATACCTGGAACTGAGGTCTCAATAGATAAAAATCTCTCAATTTTTTCTACTGAGACTAATGAAAACTTATTTCATTTACTCTATACTGAGGGTTTTCAGTCTATGGATAAGTTTCGCCCAAGACAGGCACGCTCTTTTATAAAAAGGAACCGCATCTCATGAAAACAACCCGTTTCCTCTTTGGCCTCATGTTTCTTCTTGGCCTAACGGCTACATTAAATAAGGCGACAGCTCACGAAGAAAAAAAATCCGAGGAAAAAAAACCTTCTAAAGTCGAATACGCTATCGTCGTCCACGGTGGAGCTGGTGGAAACCCGGCAAGTTGGAGCGACAGACAAAAAGAGACCCGAATTGCCGCAATGACCGAGGCCGTCAATATCGGGAAAAAAATTCTCGCCGAAGGTGGAACAAGTCTTGATGCTGTCGAGCAGGTCGTCCGGTACCTTGAAAATAACCCTATGTTCAACGCTGGACGAGGTGCGGTCTTTACCGCCGCTGGTAAAAATGAACTCGACGCGGCCATTATGGATGGCAGCAATATGAAATGTGGCGCTGTCGCTGGTGTTACAACGGTCAAGAATCCTATTTCACTTGCTCGTAAGGTCATGACTGAAACGAAACATGTTTTACTAATTTCTGGTGGTGCTGAGACTTTTGCCGACGAAATGGAAGTTGAACGGGTCGACCCAGATTATTTTAAAACCAGGGGCCGTAAAGAAGAGCAAGAGAGGGCACAAGAAATCGACAAAATAAATGCTCAACGACTCGCCCAAGGGTTACCTGAACTGAAGGAAAAGTATTCTTACGTAGGTACTGTCGGTTGCGTTGCTCTCGATAAACATGGCAACCTTGCTGCCGCAACGAGCACCGGTGGTATGAGCAACAAAAAATATGGTCGCGTAGGTGACGTTCCGATTATTGGCGCTGGAACTTTTGCCGACAACCGTATTTGTGGAATCTCCTGTACTGGTCATGGCGAAGAGTTCATCCGCCACTCGGCCGCCCATGAAGTCTCTGCCATGATGAAATATGGTGGAAAATCTCTTCAAGAAGCTTCCAATGCCGTTATTCATGAAACACTCAAAGGTTTTGACGGCGGAATGATTTGCATCGACAAAGAGGGTAACATTTCGATGCCCTTTAATACCCGTGGTATGCCTCGTGCTGCCGCTGACTCAAACGGTTTATTTGAAGTTAAACTTGGTATTGAAGAGTAGATCACAAAAGTGAATCTGTTGACGGGGTACAGTTGACGGAGCATCATTGAAAAAGAATAGCCCCATCGAGCGACGAAAAAACTAAATGAAAAAGGGTGTCCAGTCAGGGCACCCTTTTTTATGGAATGTCGGGAAGGCTCGGCCACTTAAAGGGCTATCCAAAACACGCAGTCGAGCAACTATACCAAATCACACCTTCTTCTTTAAAAGTTTGGCAACAGGAGCTTAGTTTGCAGTTATTTTATGGGCAGTTCTGAAGCGTTTCGAACATCGCCTGATGGAGCACCTTTGTCGAGGCGGCCAGAAAGGCCGGCCTCTCGTAATCGACCTCCCTTCCATCGAGGCCGCTGAGGACTCCACCTGCCTCTTTCAAAATAAGGAAACCGGCGGCGACATCCCATATTTTTAATGAGGGTGCCCAATAGGCATCGATCTGGCCAGCCGCCAGATAACAGAGGTTAAGTGCCGCCGACCCCAGGCGACGCATAGACTGTGCTTTTTGGAGAACCTCGACAAACTGGCGGACCTCAAGACTCTCTTTTTGAACACTTGATCGCATACTCGCAACGACCAGGGCGGTCCGCATCTCTTGACAATCGCTGACCGAGAGACTGTGGCCATTATGGGTTGCACCTTCTCCCAAGAGGGCCGAATAGAGGCTGTCAGAGGTCGGGTCATACACAACACCTACAGTGATACACCCCTCAACCTCAAGTGCGACTGAAACGGCATAAGGGGGAAGACCATGAACGTAATTGATCGTTCCATCAAGAGGGTCGACAATCCATCGGTATTTTGGATCAAAGTTTTTTGTTGCAGAAGTCGATTTCTCTACTTTGGTATGTGGCTCTATTTTATCTTCTTCTTTATCTTCTTCGCCGAGGAGGGTATGGGTAGGGTAAGCTTGCTGTATCACTTGGTATATCGCTTTTTGCGAAGCAAAATCAGCATTCGTTACCAAGTCTTTTGGCAGTTTTTCCCGATAATTACAGTTATTTTGAAGAGCTAAAATTGCTTTTCCTCCGGCACGGGCGGCGTCAACAGCAATGGATAGATATTCTGACATAATAACCTTGTATAGAAGAGGAATACTTCCATAAAACCCCTCCAGTATAAGTCGGCCTGATCGTTTTCTTGAGCCCCCATCTCGTAAAATAAATTCAAAAAAAAGAAAGTTTCGGCCACAAAAGAGTAGACATTTAAATTTAAAGTTGTTAATATACGTTTATCACATTAAGGAGCAGTTAATACTTTTATCCAGTGTAAGTCATGCCCTTGAGGTATGAAGTTGGCCTCTTCTCTGTTCCGCCCCGCTGATTTACTTTTGTAAGTTGGCGGGGTTTTTTTATGTCTGTTCAGTTTTTTTTATGTGCGTTTTTTATGTAAATCATTTTCTCTCCCTCTCTCGACTCGCCTTAAGTTATGTTGCCCAGGTGTGGTGGTTCTTTTGGGCATGCACAATTTTTGAGGGCAAAGGCCCCTGCCCCGACAGCACTACAGACTTTGAATAGCTTTGTTGACACTGCTGCCTATCTTTGGAGGTAGCTCGACGGGTAATGCTCTCTACCGGTCCTCTTTCTTCTCTTATTGCCTCTGTTTTCTCTTCTGCATGAATCAGACAGCCACTCTTTACTCTTTGCGAATCCCGTTATTTTTTGAAAAAAGAAGAACCTATCGGCAGACTTACGGTTGTATAATAGGTAGAGATTTGCCGGTATAAGTGGTATTGTCGTTACAGGCTTGATTTTACTCTCTAGCTCGACCTGTTTTCCGGAGAAATGAATCCATGGTTTTGGTCGTTTTAGCTAAACTTAGGGAGAGAGTCTCTTCTCTGTTTTTACTTTGATTCTATTCTTTTCCATGCTCTTTGCCCGTTATTATCGTCCTCATCGAGTTCTTTCCTCTTTGAAACCTCAACTCTCAAAGAGCCCAGAAAGCGTGCGCACAAGTACTACCAGGCAGAGTGGCTGGCACAAATGGCTCCGAATCATTGCTCTATTTCTCGTTGCAGACATATTCTTTTTGGGGGTCGATCAAGAACAGAGCCTCCTCGCTAAGCCAGAAGTACATCCTGTACCTTCTTTACAAGAGCAGGCTCTTCCTACCCAAGAAAATCCTACTCAAGAGAAACGAGAACAAGTCAAAGAGGAGAAGGAGGATCCGACCGAACTTTACTACACCGATGCCCAAGGGAATATGATCCGACTCCCGATCGGTGAACTTCTAAGACTGCATGCGAGAAAAGGCTCAGGCGACACAACGGCTCTTCCTCCAATTCGCCCTGAAGAGTTGCAAAACCTTCTTCAAACATTACAAGATCAACATCAACCGAGCGATGAATTTACACTAACTAAAGTCGAGCTCATTGCAACAGTCGTTCCTGATAAAGGGGGCAGCGGCAACAGTGACGCAACACTTGATCTCAGGGCCCATTTTGAAATTGCTCTCAATCGGACCGGCTGGGTAAAGGTTCCTCTGGGGTTACAACAAGGTTTCCTCCAAGATTACCAATATAAAGGCGACGGTACCGTCCGCCTTCATCAGCGCAATAATGTCGACGGCCACCATTGCGAACTTCTAGGCAATGAAAAAAGCGACCATCAATTAGACCTTCATTTTGTGGTCCCACTAACTAGGTTGGGAAACGAGACGTTCCTACCTCTGGCCCTACCCAAGGCCTCTGTCTCCTCTATTGAACTGACGATCCCTCAGACCGACCTTGATGTCCATTTCTCCAAAAACGATTTCCTAACAAACGTTCAACCAGACGAACAAACGACCGTCGTCCGAGCTTTTGGCGCCCATGGTGACGACTTTCAAATTTCATGGAGACCACAGGCACTACAAGCGAGCCGACAAAAAGACCTCTTGCAGGTCGTCGGCCAAATTCACTGCCACCTTGAAGGGTACAATCGAATTTACACCCAGGCAAATCTTCAGGTGAGAAACCTTACTGGAACGCTTAAATCATTTACGATCCGGCTCCCTGCCCACATGCAACTTATACCTACCCTTAACTCGAACTATAAAATGGAAGTTATCCCTTCAGAGAGTCTCCTGGAGAGTCGAATTGGTGAGAAAAGGGAGGCAAACTTCACGAAGACAGGCCAAAGTAAAGATCACCAAAGTCGCTCGTCCTCTACAATGAGCCAATTCAAAAACCCCAGAATTACACAAGCTCTAAGAGACGAGGGCGATCGACAAAGCGATCCTTATTCGTCTGGAGACCTTGTAAAAATTGAGCTCCTCAAGCCGACGACCGACCCTTTTGAAATTCAGTTAGCGGCTGAAATGATTTTGCCATACGAGTCTCAAGAACATTACGACTTTCAAGGTTTTGAAGTTTTGGAAGCAGAGCAGCAATGGGGTGAACTGACTCTTGAAGCGAGTCGTGACTGGGAGATTGAGGCAGACTATAGTAAAAATTTCAGCTATCAGGCAGTCGATGACGCAAAACCGGGGCATACTCTCCATAAATACAATTACAACTACCGCCCAGGGCTCTTGAGCTGGAGAATCCATTCGCGAGAGACAAGTATTACCGTTGAGCCAACGTATTCTCTTCTTATGGATGAGCATTCGATGCGAATGAAGATGTACCTTAAATACAAAACACGAGGTGCCAAGGCGAAGAATCTTGCGATTGACATGGCCGGTTGGAGAATTGAAAATATTGATTCACCAGGCATTAGTTATCAACCTTTTTCCCGAAGGCGGGGTAACTACTGGCTCTCTCTTCCTGAAGATCAACCAGACGAGTTTACCCTTGTGATAACGGCGACTCGATCGCTACCTGCAAATAACGATGAAAAAGAGATCCTTCTTCCGGTTCCCCGCGGCGACTCAATCTCGTCGGGACAACTCTTTGTATTACCGGCTGACAACCTGACCCTTTTTGCCAATGAAGAAAAACATATCGGTCTTGAGTCGGCCTTTTTGCGAAGTGAAATCGACCTTAAGTTACCACGACGACAAAAGCGCCCGTTAACCTATCTTATGGAACTAAGTCAGGACAACCCACAGTTTGTCTTTCGCTCTCAGATTGAAAAGCAGGTAATCGACCTTGAGACAACCTGTTACGCAACCTACACCCAAGAGGAGATTCAAGTCCGAACACTTAGCTTTGACTATCGAATTCATTACGTACCTCTTCGGGAAATTCGGCTCCACCTTCCACCCGAGCTTACACTTGATCAACTCGATTTTTCTCTCGACCGATCGACCATAAGCCAACAACAGATTAAAACATTAAAAACGGATGAAAACGGCACGAACATTTCGATCGAAATTCCACAAGAAAAAATTGGTCGTGCCCTTTTGCGGGTTCAGTACAAGTCACCGATTACTTACCTTTCGCCAAAAGATATTCGTGCCGACTACCAATTGGCAGAGCTCCCTCTTGTCACACCTGAAATTGACGAAACCTATAACACCGTGAGTTTTAGAGTGCGGGCCGATCGCTCTGAAGGGGTTACCTTAAGCCTCCCTTCTACTACAGAAGAGGCGACAGCGCAAGAGATCCCTCCGCTCGGAACAAGCTGGCAATTACAAAGCACACCGGTACGCTCACGGTTTTCATGGTTTATTACCGAAGATCCACTACCCGTTCTTTCTCTACATGTCCAAACTCAATCAGAAGATTACCGACCGATTGTTATTGAAAAAGGGTGGTTCCAAAGCAGCTTTCATGAGAACGATTTTTCAGACCGATTTACCTATCGTATTCGAGCCCACCGATCCCCACTAATCCTTAATTTCCCTCAAGAAATGGCTGAGGCCAAAGGGCTTCAAATCATGATCAGCAGTGGCGAGAAAACGAAAACCGACTTCCAACGGACGGGAAGTAACCTCAAGCTCGATATCAGTGAATTTCTTGAAGAGCCGTTCCTATTACAAATCGTTGTCCCAAGAGAGAGAGCAACCCTAAAAAAGTGGTGGGGACTTCAGGAAAAACTTGAAGCACCTATTGTCGTTTCGGCAAAATTTTTAGGAAAAATCTACTGGGAAGTCGTACTCCCTGAAGAACAACACCTTCTTATTCCACCACAAACAATGACCGACGAAAACCATTGGCAATGGTACTACCTTTTCTTCCGACGCCAGACCCCAATCACTGCTGACCAGATCCACCATTGGGTCACTGATAGCCCTAAAGATATCCTCGCAAGTGGCACCCAAAACCGGTATCTTTATAGCGCCAACGCGACTCCCCTTGCAATGAAGTTATTCAGCGTAAACCGACTCTCTCTGGTCGGTCTTGGCGCTATTATTGCCACCATTCTCCTTTACTTATTGAATCGCTATTCAGCTAGTAAGGTTCCAATTCTCCTAGCTGTTTACGCCCTCTCACTCTTATGGACCGAGATAACAATCCTCTCAGCCCAAGCAGCGATGCTCTTTATTTTTTACTATTTGGTTTATCACGGTATTGTCCAGCTATTTGCAACGGGCAAACTTTCCTTTCGGAAAGACCTTCCTACGTCTGGAGAGTATGAACGGACGGCTGCCTCTAGTAAAAGTCTATGAGTACGTTCTCACGGGCCTTCTTCCCGTATCTCTTTACGAGGTTAACCAGCGGGCTACTTTCGTTCATCTTTGTCAGCCTGGCAACGACGATCTGTTACGCGCAAGGTCAGCAAACACAAAAACAAACCGCGCCCGTTCTCGAAAAAGGTAACTTTAACCTTACTTATAACCCACAAAAAGGGGAACTCGTCGGCACTGCTGACCTCCTTTTTTCATCAATCGATTCACAATCGGTATTGCTGACACCCTGGAATTTAAAAACGGCCAAGCTCGCGAAACAAGACGACCAAGGGAATGTCATTTCTGACGATTTGATATTTCAACATAAAGAAGAATTACTCGAGTTCGTCCCACAAACTCAAAGCGACGAATCGAATCGCCACTTTCGAGCAACCGTTTCTTTAAAACCATTGCGTCTGGAAAACAATACTGCCGAATTCGAAATGCATATTCCACCAGCCGTTTTAGGGAAACTTCAACTTAACCTTCCCTCTGATTATCTCGCTAACATTAGTCCAAACATCGCTACTTTGCCGATCGAAAAAGCCGAAACGGACGTTCCCTCTCAACAGAGCCAACAATACCTTCTTGGTGGTCATGAAACAGTTCTCTTAAAAATATTTCCCGCCAATACAACCCAACAAGAGCCTCTTGTCCTCTCAGAACTCGATCATTACCTTGTTCAATCAGACAAAATTCTCTATACCAAAGAACTCTTTTTCGGAAAGATGGTCGGTCAAAAAAAACTGCTCCTCCGACTCGATCCAACGGTCGCCATTATTGGTATAAACTCTCCTGACCGTAAGCCAGTCGCCTGGACCTATTTAGAAAATAGCCAACAAGTAGTAAGCGACCAGCTCATGCCCGAAGTCTCTTGGGCCCTTGTCGATATATCAGATATCTCCTCATTACGTATTTCCTCTTCGATAGATCAAAGTCCATACCACTTCTCTCCTGGTCGTCTTGTTTGCCAAAATACTATTTTAGATACCTCGTTTACTGAAATTGTCCCTGATAAATCCATTGAAATCACTTCGGTTACCGATGATAAAAGGGAGTGGGATCAAGAAGAAGGACGGTACTATTCATACCATTCCCGTTTAGAACCCTCCGTTTCGACAACGGTTATGAGCCGGCTTAAGCCCGAGCGAGCAACACTCCATACTGGAACGACAATCCAACTAAAGGGTCATCGTTTAAAAGGAGTCGTAGATTCGTTTTTAGAGCCAAATCAGGGAGTCGGCTCTCTAACTGCTCTTGTGCCCAAATCATGGAAAATCGACTATATTGAACGGTTTTCCGAGAATCAATGGCAAGATATCTCGTGGCATACTGAATCTGTCCAAAATAACCAACAACAACGAATCGCACTGCGCCTCGATCGGAAGGTTTATGATCTCGGATGCCAGTTCCGTATTGCCCTCTCTTACAAAGGGAACGGTCAAAGTCTTCTCTCAAAAAAAGACCTAAGCCCCTGGCAATGGGAAAATCCGGGAGAGGGGAAGGCCTACCTTGCATTATATGCCAATAACGGCCAACACCTCTCCACTACAGGGGGGGCCCAACTAGATGAAGAGGCGATCGACTCTCTTTACTCTCTCTTTACCGCCCCTCAAGACCAGATCGATAGCACCCTCTACTTTTTAGCAAATGACCTCTCTTCTGATTTTCAAGCGCAATACACTCAAGAAGTCGGCACTTTTGAAACGACAATAGACACAAGTGTAGAAATCACCCAATATACACTCGATTATACGGCAACCCTCACCTTCCAAAATATCGAGGGGGCCCCACGTGAGATCACTCTTGTGACAAACGACCAAAGACGTATGAAAGACATCCAGTGGCCTGAAGACAATCAAAGAGGGCCACGTATTACCCCACAAGAGGTAATCGACCCTTCACAGAAAAAATGGGCCATCTCGTTCGACCAGGGAATTCATAGCGGGACAACATTAATTCTACGTTGGAAAGAAGAAAAACTACCCAAGCATCAAATTACCTATCTAAATATTGCAAACAGCCGAGAACAACAAGGATCCTACGAACTTCTTGCTAAAGGGTTAGAGAATTACGAAGTCAAAGCAAAAGGGCTCCAGGCCATAAACCCAACGAACACAACGGCCCCCTTTGTTTTTCTTAATGAAAAATATTCCTACGAGTCAAATGAAAAACACGAACTGGAATTGCTCTATAAGGAAAAAGAGGGACTTAAATATCAAGGGATTTTGTGGAATTATCAAGCGACCCTTCTTGGCCGTTCTGAAGACTGGTTGTTAGAACGCCGTCTATTGATCGAACCTTTTCAATCAGGCAATCTAACCCTTGAATTTCCTGCTACCGAAGAGATCGTTTCGCTACGCCTTGAAAATGGTGACCTCCCCGATACCCATTCCCGTGCTCAGGATGGCTCTCACATCTATACTTTTTTACAAAACGATGACCATACAGCCACAGTCATTTCGATCTCCAAAGTTCCATTTTCATACTTGAACCAACAAGATGGTTGGACCTTACAAAATCCGCTCAAAAATTTCAACCTTCTCACTCAAAGTCACGCCGTTTATCTTGAAAAGGAACTCGGACAGACCTACACGTTTTCTCAGCTTTTTGATGACCAAGCGTCGCCCCTTGCATGTCAGGTTGTACCCACAAATGAAAATCTGGAAATGCTTTTCCAAGAGTACGATATCCCTACCCGAGATTATCTTCTTCTTGAACAGTTTAAGACGACCACCTCTCTTGCACCGACCCTGATCGCTCAAAAGAAGCCTCAAGGTTACTGGCCTTCGATATTATTAGCCCTTTTGCTTACCCTTGGATTTGCCTACTACCTCAAAATTCACCTCTCAACAGACAATGTTCCCTCTTAGCGCCTGGACCTATTTCTACCAATTTTTATTCCTCTGGAGCCTTACACTCATTGTTGGCATTCCTAAAGGCTCTCTGCTGGCTCAAACCGAAAAAAATATGAGCAACATTCAGTCCTCGTTAACTCCCTCTCTCTTTCTTTGTGAAACGATCCTCTATGAAAATTCTCAAGGGGGACTCTTCGGAATAACGACCTATACCTTTCTCTCTCAAGAAGATTACACGTTTGAAATTCAGGAGCAAAATACTGAGATCATTCGGGTTCTGTTCATCGATCCCGACCAAACAAAACAGATAACTCATAGTCTTGAAAGCCCCTATCAAATTATGGTTGTCGGTAGCTCACGCTTACAAAAAATTCAGATCTTCTTTAAAAGGGCTCCCTCACCGTCACCATCTGCCTCCCCTGTCACTTTAAACAACTTAACTTGCCGAAAATACCTCACGACGGTCTACACCACAGGCACCAAGATTGCGTCAGGAGGCAATCCGAAAAACGCCGCCGATTACTATCTGGAAAAACTAGAAACCTATACTGATATTTTTTCCTCTCTTATTGAACAAGGAAATCAAAACCGTGTAAGACCGTGGTATCCCAACTGGGTCAAAGATTGGGTTCATCTTAGTGACAAGCTTTTGGCAATTTCAAAGACCGACGGCCTCTCCCTAAAACAAAATGATCGGCTTGTCGCCCTGAGTAATCTTCACGAACAACAGGCCATAACTTGTAATATTCAAGATATACTCAGCCTTGAATATGCCGACGATACCTCTCCTCTCTTTCAAGAACATATTCATAACAACTGGTTAGAACAGAATTCTTATCAAGCCTATCACTTAATATCGAACAC
>JALCBQ010000060.1 GCA_028066335.1 Pirellulaceae bacterium | reverse complement strand
AGGGTGGAAACCAGGGAGGTCAACAAGAAGATCAGAAGGGAGAAGGCCAAAAAGGAGAAGGTCAACAGGGCGATAACAACGATCAGCAGGGAGGTGATCAGAAAGGGACAGACCAACAACAAGGTGATGGAGGCCAGGGTGGCCAGCAGGGTGATCAACAGGGTGGAAACCAGGGAGGTCAACAAGAAGATCAGAAGGGAGAAGGCCAAAAAGGGGAAGGTCAACAGGGCGATAACAACGATCAACAAGGAGGTGATCAGAAAGGGACAGACGAGCAACAAGGTGATGGAGGCCAGGGTGGCCAGCAGGGCACTCAAGAGGAGGAGGGCCAAAAAGGTAATGAGAGTAACCAACAAGGGACCGGAAATGAGAAGGTCGCCGATTCACAAACCGATACAAAGGGAGGCGAAGGGCGCCTCGAGAAAAACGATGGCCGATTTCAAGGAGATGGTGAAAAAACCGACCAATACGATTCAACCGCAGAAGGAAAAATTGAAGAGGGAGAGGACACCTCTTCCCAAAAACCGTTAAGTCATCAGGGAGAGGACGACGCCGATGTCTTTGAACGCATCCGACAGTGGCAAAAGGAAAATCAAAGCAAGAACAAAAATCAAGGGGAAGAGTCGCAAAACAGGAATCGTCAAAATAGCCAAAAGAGTGACCATCAAGGAGGTGCTCAAGAGAGTCGAACTGACCAAAATACCAATAAAAATACCGACAACCAGGAAAGGGGCGACCAACACAAGGGCGAACAAACAGGAGAGGGTAAAAACGATACCAATGAAAACAACGATCACCAACAAGGCGATATTCAAAAAGGGAGCCAAAAAGGTGGTAACGATGGAGACAAACAAAACGGTGAGAAGAATGGCCAGGCAAATGACAAACTAAAGGGGCAGGAGCAACAGGGGGACCGACAAAAAGAGGACGGGCAAAAAGAAGAGGGCCAAAAAGGTGACGGCCAGCAGAAAGGTGAACCGCAAAAAGATGGCCAAATGGGCGAAGCAGAAAAACAGGGAGACCCAGAAAAAAGTGGTCAAAAAGAGGAGCAATCTACGGAGAGAGGTTCACAAATGGGGCAGCGAAAAGAGGGGGATTCTCAAAAAGACAGCCGTGGTAATGCACCGGGTGGCCAGAATCGGAACTGGAACTCCGAAGAAGATTTCAACGGTGCCGGTGTCGAGGCCAAAGGAGATGAGGTCAACCTGGAGTACGCCAAGGAGGTGACGGATTTAGCACTTGATGAATTAGAACATAACCCCAACGAAGAACTTCTGGATAAACTCGGCTGGAGCCCCAAACAGGCCGATGATTTTGTAAAGCGTTGGCAAGCGATGAAGGAACGGGCGAAGATCGATTCTGTCGAGAAGAAAAACCTTGAAAACCGCCTTTCGAACCTCGGCCTTGGGAAACAACAAGGGGTTCGTAAACAACAACAGGTCTCCAAAGATTCTCTCAATGATTTGAGAGAATCTGGGCGAAAAACAACTCTGCCACCTGAATACCGTCTTCTTTATGAGCGATTTCGAAAAGGGGGAGGGACACCCTGATTGCTGTACGAATGAGCCCGATTTTTTCGGGTTTCGGCGGGTCTCTCTTTGCTCTCTTCTGTGGGTTCTCTTTTTCAAAAGAACGGGGTAGAATGATCTTCGGTTGATCGTGCCTGTCGCTATTTTTATCAAGCTTTCTTTGGCTTTCGTTGCTCTGCTTTCGGCTTTTTCTGACAGTAACCCTTTATGATTCCGAACTATCTCGTTCCATTTCATCCTCGACGAATAGCGCATTATTTTACCGATGTTCTTGTGATCGGTGGTGGTCTTGCCGGTCTACGGGCGGTCAATTCTATCGGGCCTGATCTGTCGGTAACAGTTGTCACCAAAGAAGAATTCTACCAGTCGAACAGCCATTATGCGCAAGGGGGGATCGCTGGCGTTTGGGACCCTAATGATCGTTTTGCTGATCATATTTCGGACACGATTCGAGCAGGGGCCGATCTTTGTGACGCTAAAGTCGTCGAAATGGTGATCAAAGAGGGGCCCGATCATATTCAAAAGCTTATCGAATGGGGAACGAAATTTGATGAAAAAGAGGGGAGGCTCGCCCTTGGTCGTGAAGGAGGGCATAATCAAAACAGGGTTATCCATGCTTTGGGTGACGCAACCGGAAAAGAGATCATGCGCGCAATGCTCGCCCAGACCGAGACGTTGCCAAAAGTTCAAATGTGGGAAAAGACGTTTACCATCGATCTTTTGGTCGAAGGGGGAGTTTGCCGTGGTGCATTGATTTGGAATCGGGAACATGGCAAGACCCTCGTATGGGCAAAACAGACGATATTGGCGACGGGAGGAGCGGGGCAGCTCTACCGCGAGACGACCAACCCGTCGGTTGCAACGGCAGATGGCCATGCGATCGCCTATCGGGCAGGGGCAGAACTTCGTGATATGGAATTTATGCAGTTTCATCCGACAATGTTATATATTGCCGGTGGTGCGAGAAGCCTGATTACCGAAGCGGTGCGGGGAGAGGGGGCCTATCTGATCGACCGTTATGGAAACCGTTTTGTTCAGGAATACGATAGACGGGGAGAGCTTGCACCACGTGATATCGTTTCGCAGGCAATCGTTTCGCAAATGGAAAAAACCCATTACCCTCATGTCTATCTTCAAATGGATCATCTCGACCCATCCCATGTTTTGCAACGCTTTCCAGGAATTGCGAAAAGGTGCCAAGAGTTCGGTATTGATATCACCAAAGACCGGATCCCTGTTCGTCCTGGTGCCCACTATATGATCGGTGGAGTCGTAGTCGACCGTCAAGGGCAGACAACCCTTCCCGGGTTGTGGGGGGCAGGTGAAGTGACCAGTAGTGGTTTGCACGGTGCCAACCGCCTTGCCTCGAACAGTCTTTTAGAGAGTCTGGTTTATGGCGAGAAAGCCGGCATTGGGGCCGACCGGGCTGCGCGTGCTATTGAGGGTGATTACCATGTTTTTAACCTAGAAAGCCGTCGTGTTGATCGTCAGAGATTCGAACTTGACCTTGTCGATATTCGTAATTCGTTAAAGAGCCTTATGTGGAGAAGTGTTGGTGTTGAGCGTGAGGCTGACAGTCTGCAAGAGTCGGCAACGACGGTCGAGCAATGGTGCCAATACGTGCTGGGGCAACAATTTACCACTCCGGTTGGTTGGGAGTTACAGAATATGCTCCTAGTCGCCAGGATGATGATCGATTCGGCTCTCCAGAGGGAAGAATCCCGTGGAGTTCATTTACGAAATGACTTTCGGCAACTTGATAACCAACATTGGCAACACCATCTGTCCCACAAAATTCGAGCTGAGTAAGGCCGGCTTTTGTGTGAGGTTGTAAGCAAATAGAAAGTCCCTCTTCGAGAAATCGGATTTTTCAGTATAATGGCCGGCGAGTCTATTTCATTTGTTGCCCTGGAAGGATCGTCTATTTTCATCGATTATTGTTGGAACCCTGGCAAATTCTCTTTTACTTCTCAAAGAGTCCAAAACGGAAATGACAAAAAGTAAAAAAAACAATAGAGATAAAACTTTGGAAGAGAACCATTCTAGGGAGACCAAAGAAGATCGGTCTCCGATGATTGAGGCGAGAAACCTCAGCAAATATTATGGGATTTTTGCAGCAGCCAGAGAGGTTAATTTTAAAGTTTACCGAGGTGAGGTTGTCGCCTTTTTGGGCCCCAATGGTGCTGGTAAGTCGACAACAATGAAAATGCTAACCGGCTATATCTCTCCCTCAAGTGGTGAGGGGTTTATCGGGGGGCATAACATGGCCAACGATCGAATTGAAGGGGCCAAAAACCTAGGTTACTTGCCCGAGAACGGTCCCCTTTACATGGAGATGACCCCATGGGGGATGCTGAATTTTTTTGCCGAAGCTCGTGGCATCGGGGAGAAAGAGCGAAAAGAGGAGGTCGAGAAGGCCGTCGAGTTATGTGAACTGCAGTCGGTTTTACATAAAACGATTAGCAAACTTTCCAAAGGGTATAAGCAAAGGGTTGGGATGGCTCAGGCGCTATTACACAATCCTGAAGTTCTGATTTTAGATGAGCCAACTTCTGGCCTCGACCCCAACCAAATTCAGGGCGTTCGCAAGACGTTACGCCGCTTGGGCAAAGAGAAGACCATCTTGTTATCGACCCATATTTTGCATGAAGTCGGGGCGTTAGCCGATCGGGTGATCGTTATTAACGAAGGCCGAATGGCCTACGATGGTTCGATAGAAGAGCTTGATAAAGAGGGGAACCTTGAGTCCGCCTTCCGACGCTTAACGATCGAAGCGAATGAAAAAGCACTCCGTTAATCGATAGATTTTGTGAAAACGCAAACGCTACCAACGAAACATATTTAAGAAGTATTTAAAAGCGAAGAGACAGAAAACGATGGGGACATTCGATTTATCCGTTTTAACGACACTTTTAGTTTTAGTGATCGACCTGGTTTGGGTCGTGTTGGTCCTGTTGGCCCTATTGCCTGTCAAGACATTTTTTCCACCAGCTTATGCCGTTTTAAAGCGTAACTTTCGAAGTTATTTTAGTACACCGACGGGCTATGTATTTCTATGTATGTTTGTTACGTTGACCTCGTTTGCTGCCTTTTGGCCACACGAATTTTTCAACGCCAACCTTGCCAACCTCGACCAATTGAATGGTTATTTTGTCCTCATTATGTTGGTCTTTATACCGGCCGTTACGATGAGTCTATGGGCCGAAGAGAGAAAACAGGGGACAGACGAGCTTTTGCTAACATTACCAGCGACCGATTTTGATATTGTGTTGGGAAAATATCTGGCCGCAGCCTCGATTTTTTCGGTTTCACTCCTTTTCTCGCAAGTTTCGCATTTTATTGTCCTCTCTTCGTTAACCGAAGGGATGGTCGATATTCAGCTCTTGTTAACAGTCTATATCGGCTATTGGTTGGTCGGTCTGGCGATGGTCGCTATCGGCATGTTGGCCTCGTTTATTACGAGTAACCTGACCGTCGGCTTTATTCTAGGGGCGATGTTCAATGCCCCGCTCGTCTTTTTGACCTTCGCCGATGTGATTGTCCCTTCATCAGCTTACGCTCAGATTTTTTCAAGCTGGAGCCTCGAAGCCAAATTTGAAGATTTTGGCCGTGGAGTAATTAGTGGCTCGGGTCTGATTTACTTCTTGTCGATTACTATCTTTGGTGTGTTGGTGAGTTATATTTTAGTGAGTCAGCGCCGTCTAAAAGATAGCCCAGGCGCGACTTCACGTGTTGGTCACCTTCTTACTCGGGGGGCAGCTCTTTTTGTCATTTTTGCTTCGGCGAATATCTTAATGGCCAGCTATGATTTTATTCGAGTCGACATGACGGAGAAAAAGGTCAACTCGCTCTCCAGTTCGACGATTGCCCTTTTAAAAGAGCTCAAACCAAACCACAAAATCAAAATCAAGGCTTATCTTAGTGAAGAAGTTCCTAGAGAGTATACAAAGACCAAAAATGAGCTTCTTGGTCTTTTAAAAGAGTTTCGTGTTTTAGCAGGGGGCGAGATCGAGGTCGAAATCAACGACAACCTAACGATTGCAAGTGATAAAGCTGTCGAGGCAGAGAATCTTTATCAAATTCGTCCTATTCCGGTTCAGACGAGGTCTCATGGAAAAAGTGTCAACCAATCGGTCGTTTTAGGGGCAGCAGTCATTTCTGGTCTGGAGCGAGAGGAGATACCTTTTTTCGATTACGGTATGTCGGTCGAGCACGAGCTTGTTCGGGCGATCGTTTCGGTCTCCCAGGAAAACCGTAAGCTCATAGGGATTGTGAAAACCGACGCCAAAGTGATGGGTGGTCTCCACCAAGCGTTGAATCCTCAGGGGGGCACTCAGACAAGTCTATTGCCACGACAGTTGATTGTTTCTGAACTAGAAAAAAAATACGATGTCGAAAGTGTTGACCTTAGTTCGCCAGTTCCGACAGATAAATACGATGTTTTGCTCGCTGTTCAGCCCTCACTCCTTTCGCAAGAACAGATGGACAACCTTTTGGTCGCTGTCGGCAATGGACAACCGACCGCCATTTTTGAAGACCCTCAACCTGTCGTGCAAGATCCGTTTCGAGGTGGAACAGGCTTTGTCGTCCCAGGGACGGCCTACTCGTTGGCAAAAGAGTTTAGTGTTGCGCCGGTGGTTGGGGTCGAGAGGCAATGGCCAATTTATCAGCTTTGGGAACTATTAAAAATCAAGCCGGTTGGGACGGCTGCGAATCAGCAGGGGATTCCGCAGGCAAGCTCCGATTGGAAACTCCCTGATATTATTTGGTTAGATTACAATCCTTATCCCAAGTTACAACATCAGGAGGTTACCCCTGAATGGATATTTGTTCGGAAAAATTTTAGTGTCGATGAAGACTTTTTCAATGCCGAACATCCTGCAACCTTCCATTTGCAAGAGGTCCTCTTACCGACACCCGGGGCAATTACCCCGATGGCCGATTCGATCACAGATTTTCAGGCGCTTGTGACGACTTCACGTCTTTCTGGCCGTCTGAGAATCCTTGACTATGGTCGCTTTTTACGGCGAGAAATACCTAATCTCAATACCAGCCGTGGTCGGCCACAGGGCCAACCTTTTACCCTCGCTGCTCAAATTACAACTCTACCGAGTGAATTAGCCGAAGATGAAAAACTCAATGTTATTTATGTTGCCGATATCGACCTGTTGAATTCATTCTTCTTTAGTGTGCAGGCGCGACCAGCCGGTGAGGTCAAATGGCGATTTGAGAATGCTGCATTTGTGTTGAACCTGATTGATGTTTTGGCCGGTGATGAACGGTTTTGTGAGATTCGACGTTCCCGATATCAGAACGAAACATTACGTGTTGTTGAGTCGCAGGTTCAGATGGCTCAACAAGAGATCGATCAACAAATTAGTCAATTTACCGAAGAGCGAGAGGAAAAAATTGCTGCCGTTGAACGAGAAATCGAAAAAGAACTTGTCTCATTGGATGAACAGGAGAAAGCATTACAACAACGTTATGCTCAGGGGGAAGAAATTGACCCTGAAGAGCTCGAACGGCTGGGACAACAACGGGTACAACAACAGGTCCTTGTCCAAAACCGAAAAGCGAATGCGACCAAAGAGATGGAACGAAAGTATCAACGCCAAATTGAGGCGACCAAAAGGGACCTTGAAATCAAAAAAGCGACGATTCAAAACAGCTATAAATTCTGGGCGATTTTGTTGCCACCGATTCCACCATTGGTCGTTGCCCTTGTTGTCTATTTGAGAAAACGACTTTGGGAGCGAGAAGGGATCAGCCGCCTCCGCCTGAAAGAAAAATAGAGAAAAACTCATGTTTCGACCGATTTTATTTGACAAAAATTTACAGGTTTAAAGAGCTTATAGCCCAATAAAAACCCCCCTGTTTTCCTTTTTAAAAGCTTTTGATTTCTAGTGGAACCTGTCATTATGAATGAAAATATTAAAACGATACTCTGGATCGCAGTAGCAGTACTTTTTGCAACTGCTGCTTGGGCTATTCAGCCTATTGAAGAAGATCTCTCTCAGTTTACGAACCTTAGTGGAAAGCAGTTGTTTCCTGACTTTAAAAAGGTTGCTGATCTCGAAAAAATCGAGCTTCTCACTCCAACAAAAGGGATCCGTCAGTTCTACGGTTTGCAACTCAAAAAAGGGGCAGAAGGAAATTGGGAGTTGGCTACGAGTGGTGGGTACCCTGCGTTTATTGACAAGTCAATGCCCCCGTTACTTGAAGAACTTGCCGATTTGACCGTTATTGAGGTCGTCGATACCAAGGAAGAAATCCAGGCTAGTTCTCTTGACGATGTCCACAAAGCATACGGTCTTTTGGAGCCGACCCCGTCCAATCGCGAATATGGTGTTGAGGGAATCGGCCGACTCGTTCGGCTAAAGGACAATCAAGGAAAAATCGTTTTAAAACTAATTATTGGGAATCAGGTTCGTAACTCACTGGAAAATTGTTACGTTCGTATCCCAGAGCAGGATCAGGTTTATGTTGTAGCCATTGATCCTTTCAAAATACACGATCGATTTGTCGATTGGGCCGATGTTGACCTCCTCGGGATTAATCCTCTTGAAGTCTCTGGAATGACGTTGCAAGAGTTTCAAATTGTTAAAAATGAACGGGTGCAACAGGCCGTTATCGCACCAAAAATTGCCCATTCTGTCGAGTTGGATGGGGCTATTTGGAAACTGAAAAAACGGTTCAATTTTGTCGGTAGTGAACCGGTTGAGGAAACAATTGAACCGGATGAATACCTTGAGACCGCGTTGATTACCGATATTCGTGACCACCTCGGTTCGATCGAGATCCGTGGCGTTCTTCCAAAATCCAAAGACTTTGAGAATGACCTCGTCCAAGGCAAAGATATCTCACGAAACCAGCAAAACGTCAATGCATTGGGACAGTGGGGGATGATGATTCAGCCCCTTGGCAATGGTGGATATACCATTTTGCCACAAAGTGGTGGCCTAAGGGTTCGGCTGACAAACGGCCTTGAATATTATCTGATGTTTGGAAATGCCCGAGATGCACAACGAAACGCCAGGGGAGAACTAACAAACAAACTCAAAAGGGTTATGCTCGTGAGTGTTGGGACGACGGTTGCACTTCCAACCCTTCATGACCTGCCAGAAGATCCTGAAGAAAAGGCAAAAGTTGAGCTAGAGAACAACCGTCTTCTAGATGCTTATTATGCCCAAAAAGAGGCGACCGAAAAATTAGCAAAAAGTGAGAATGCCCGCTTTGCTCCCTGGGTTTATGAGATCTCGGACGAGACCTATCGAACTTTAATGCCCCGCTCCAAGGAGTTAGTAAAGAAACTTTAGAAAGGGGCCTCTCTATTTCGAATCTTTTTTAGAGAGTTCTTGTTCACCTAGTTCGTAAAGTCGGACAAGAGTATAAAGACCGCTATGATGGTCGTCACTAAAATGGATGTTGTAGGCATAGTTCCCGACTGGCCGCATCGTAACGATCGAAAGAGGGGCAAGCTCGGCAGGGGAAAGGACTGTTAATAAATTTTTTCCGTTTTGCCCACTTCCGATCTCGTTACTCTCTTTTTCTTCTTTGGCCCGTGCTAATGTTCGGCATGTCGCACAGGGGCAACTGTCTCGTAAAAATTGGGCGGGGAATTCATGTCTTTTACCATCGTCCCAGTCGATTGCCAATAGACGGTCCGAGAGTTTTTCAATATTCGTTGGAGTTGGAGTCTCGTTCATGGACGCAGGGAACTTCAAAGGTAAAAGAAGAAAGTCATCAGCTAGTAACGGCAAATAACGGTCAAAAATAACAAGGATCGTGGTGAAAGGTGGCTTTAATGTCTTTTGACTGGCTAGCGTCGTTCATCAATAAAACGTTGGCCTTTAAGCTCAAAACGTGGTAACGTGTTTGGGGGAACGAGCGAGACGTCAATTTTTAGGCCAAGCCGAACTTGCAATTCTTTCGCGACACGCTCGGGTTGTTCGAGCCGGTCTTCAATTTCAATTTTTAATTGGTCGAGGTGTCCCTCTTTAAAAGCGGTCATTCGATACTCGATCAACTCGGGAAAGCTTCGTAGAATTTGCTCAACCGAGCTTGGAAAAATATTGACCCCGCGAATAATCATCATGTCGTCGGCACGGCCAAGGACTCCACCTTCTAAAAAGACAAAGTTGTTCGTTTTGCCGTTGGTGCTTGTCCTGTTCCAGTGAGGTTTAACGAGATCGCCCGTTTTGTAACGGATGATTGGACAACCTTCACGACCTAATGTCGTTAAGACAAGTTCTGACAGTTCGCCTTCGTGGGCCGGCTTTCCCGTGCGAAGAGAGAAAAACTCTGGTATAAATTCGCTCTCGTTAATATAAAGCCCACTCCCATTTGGGTCGGCGTATCCCCAAGGGCCAATTTCGGAGGCACCACTATGGTCGACGACACGAGCATTCCAGACAGATTCAATCTTGTTTTTTATCTCGGGAATGGAGCCTCCCGGTTCACCGGCGACAATAATACGTTGAATGGAAAAAGTGCAGACATCCATCTGATGGGCAAGGGCAACCTCGGCAAGGTGCAGGGCATAACTAGGAGTCGCGCAGAGGACGGTCGCATTGCTACTTCGAATAAGCTCAAGCCGTGCCAGGGTGCTCAGTCCACCGGCCGGGATCGAGAGGGCGCCCCGCCGTAGTAAAGCTTCGTGAGCAGACCAAAAACCGACAAAAGGGCCAAACGAAAAAGCCATTAAGGCTCGGTCTTCAGGGCCGATCTCTGCACTGTCGAGAACATATTGCCATGCCTCTAGCCACCATAACCAATCGTCGTCAGTATCCAAAACGACCAATGGTCGGCCACGTGTCCCTGAGGTCCGGTGAAATCGGGTATATCGTTCGATCGGATAGGTGAGATTCGCAGCATAATTTTCACCTTCAGAGTGAGTGTTACTTAGAAGGTTTTCTTTGTAGGTAAAAGGAAGGTGAGTGAATGCTTCAAAATTTTCGAGTGGAAAAGAGCTGCTGGCGAACTTTTCACTGTAAAACCGGTTATGGGGCAATATTTTTTCAACGAGGGCATGAAATCGTTTAAGCTGATAGAGGTTGATTGCCTCTCGTGAGAGTTGCTCGTACTGACGTCGGTCATCGTAGCTAGAGGCAGGTTCAGAGTTCATACTTCGGTCACTTGAATATTGAGAAAATTGGTGTCGACTCCAGATAGTCGATCGTCTCTCTATTAGATAAAAAAATAGGTGGAAAGCAATGCTGGGTCGATCGGATCGACTTCGAAAAGGGAGAATTTCTTTTGAGGTATGGTAATCGTTCTATTCTCCTTTAAAATGACGGAATTAGCAATTGCCAGACATCGGCCTCATTGAAAAGTTCTTTCTGCAAAAGAATTTTTTTACAGCCTAGTATCACTATAGCGAAACGACGAATGACCAATGAATCGAATCCAGGTTCTGCCGAAGAGGATCACCAAAGAAATACTGGCATTAGCGATCAAATAGAGGATCAAGTAGGTCATAAAAAACGGGTCACAAAAGGGGCGCTTCTTAGTATCTTTCTCGTCGTTTTTATCGACCTGTTGGGCTTTGGTATCGTTTTACCACTATTGCCGATTTACGGGAAAGCATTCGCTGGCGACTACTCGGAAGCAAGCCGTTATCTTTTGCTCGGCCTTTTAATGGCTAGTTTCTCTGCAATGCAGTTTTTCTTTGCTCCGATTTGGGGTCGTCTTTCCGACCGTGTTGGTCGTCGCCCCATTTTGTTGATCGGTCTTGCCGGTTCGACCCTTAGCTATACCCTTTTTGGTGTTGCGGCAGTCTATCAAAGTTTGTGGGCCCTCTTTCTTACCAGGATCGGAGCCGGTATTGCCGGCGCAACGATCTCGACAGCACAGGCGTATATCGCTGATGTAACTGACGAGTCGAAACGGACGAAAGGGATGGCCCTTATAGGAGCTGCCTTTGCCCTCGGGTTTACTCTGGGGCCTGCTATTGGGGGTGTTAGCCTGCTGTTTGCCTCAGGAGAAGAAGGGAGTCTCGCCTATAGCCCTTATCCTGGTTTTTTAGCCGGTTTTTTTTCAGGGATGGCACTGTTATTTGCCTACTTCAAACTCCCGGAAAGTTGGAAGCCGTCTGAGAGTGACCTCTCCAAAAGGCCGACAAGAAAGCAGAGAGTGGCAGCGTGGCATCTCGTACAAAAAGTTGCTGTTGTTGGAATCTTGTTTGGTACGATCTTTATTTCGGTTTTTTCTTTTGCCAATTTTGAATCGACGTTATCTCTTGAGATTGAATATCTTGTCCAAGAAGACGTAGAGACGGAGGGGCAAGATGAGAGTAAATCAGCTCATTGGCTCGCTCAATCGGTTAAGAGATGGGGTTTTTCTCAGGAACAGAGTCGATTACTGGTTATTATGGCCGTTTTTTCGTACCTCGGTTTTATCTTGACACTCGCTCAAGGGTTTTTGGTGCGTCGACTCTCTGTCCGGTTCTCGGAGAAGGTATTACTCGTTGGGGGCTGTCTTGGAACGGCTCTGGGATTTGGTTTATTGGCACTACTTGTCGGTGAGACTTCGTCAAATCTGGTGTTTGGAGTCGAAAGAGTATTGCTATTTTTATTAGCAATACCAATTGTTGTTGTTAGCTTTGCCTTTGTTGGGCCACCTGCGCAAAGCCTTCTTTCGAAGAAAAGTCCCCAAAATCTTCGTGGAGCGGTTCTTGGAATAGGACAAAGCTTTTCTTCACTAGCGAGGATATTCGGGCCGGTTTGTGGAGTTAGCCTTATGGGGTTGGGCGCTGCCTACCCCTATTGGGTCGCCTCTGGGTTACTGCTGGTCTGTATGGCCGTGTTGCTGACCTGGTCTCAAAAACTTACCAGTAGCGAATCTTAGAATGGTCGAACTCTCTTGTGTATCATTGAAACCTGACTGAGAGCCTTATTTTTAGACGATGAGCCTTTATTGGTGGACCAATTAAAGAGTAATTTCAGCAAGGCGATACTCTTTAATTTTCCGATAGAGGGTCGCGCGGCTAATTCCCAACAGTTCAGCGGCAAGGGTATTGTTGTTGCCCGAACGGCTAAGGGCTCGCTGAATGAGATTTTTTTCCCAATGATCAATACGTAATGAATCGCCCTGAAGCTGTTCGGTCTCACGAATTCCCAGGTCTTCAGGGAGAATCTGATCATCCGAGGCCAGTACCGTTGCACTGTCGATCGTGTTGCGTAGCTGGCGGACGTTCCCAGGCCAATGGTAGGTTAGAAGCTTCTCTTTAGCTGCCAGAGAGAGGCGAAGCTTTGGTCGTCCATGTTGTTTCCGAAAGTGGTCGAAAAAGTGATCGACTAAGAGGCTAATATCCGAGTTTCTCTCACGCAGTGGTGGCACATGAAGTTCAAAAACACGGAGGCGGTAATAGAGATCTTCACGGAACTTTTTCTCTTTGACAAACTCTCGTAAGTCACGGTTCGTCGCCGCCAAAACGCGGACATCGACGGTGACTTCTTCAGTTGAACCGACCGGCAAAAACGGGTGCCCTTCAAGGATTCGAAGCAATTTCGATTGGCACTCAAGGGTCATTTCTCCTACTTCGTCGAGAAACAGGGTTCCCGAGTCGGCTTGGCGGAAAAACCCCTGGTGATCTTGAATCGCTCCGGTAAAGGCACCTTTTTTGTGGCCAAAGAGTTGGCTGTCAATGAGGTCGGCCGGTATGGCGGCACAATTGACCGAAAGGAGAGGGCGATCGGCTCGTGGGCTTAGGTGATGAAGTGCTTGAGCAACAAGTTCTTTTCCTGAGCCACTCTCCCCTCGAATGAGAACACAGCCCGTCGCATTTCCAATTCGGACGATTTTATCCTTGAGGGTTTTTATCTCTTTGCATTCTCCAACGATCTCATCGAAGTCGGCAGCCTTATCTTTAAGACGTTTGTGTTGTGCCGTTTGAAGAGCTTCTTGGCGAGTCCGTTTAAGTGCTACTGAAAGATTGTGACAGAGTAAAATGCCGAACTCGTAGTCATCTTGGGAGAAAGTTTTATTCTCTTCAAAAAGGTGGAAAACGCCGAGGAGTTTTTTCTCAAAAACGATCGGCAGGTGGATGGCGTCGTGGTACCTAGAATTGATGAGGTCATTTTTTTCAGTAGAAAGCCAAATAGCCTCTTGGGATTTCAGAATTTTTTTTGTAACGGAAGGGGAGAGACGGTGTTGAAAGAGAGTTGTCTCTGGCAAAATAATTTTGGGTTTGAGGAGATGATCGTCACTGGCCCACGAATAGACAGCCAGTGAGGCGTTCGTCCGTTCTTTGAGAAGGTCAAGGGCAATATTTACGACCTCATCAGGATCGGTGCAGCCATTGAGTCGGAAGCTGAGCTGATGCAAAAGGATGAGGTCTTCCAGACGTTTATCTGTGTGAAAGGTTGTATCGCTAAGAGCCTCAACAAATTCGGGTAAGACAACATTATTTTCTTTAATTTGGGTCGTTGGGTCTTGTTCGGCAGAAAGTTCAAGTGGCTTAAGTTCAAAGGTGAAGCTCGTATTTCCCAGTCGAAGGGTATGCCCTGTAGCTAATTGGGCTGAATCAACCTTTTGCCCATTGACATAAGATCCGTTAAGGCTCTGTTCGTCCGTATACCACCAATTTTGTTCTGTTTGCTTGAGGCTACCGTGAAAACGTGAACAGAGTGGATCGGAGAGGACGAGCTGGCACGATCTGTCCCGTCCTAAAAGATGGATGCCATCGGGGGTAAGAGGGAAGTGCTCACCCTTTCTTGGGCCAGAAGCCAAAACTAGAAATGCATGCATAGCAATTTTCGTGGCGAATGCCAAGGTAGCGGTATAAACAGGGCAGATATTTCTGAATGAAGAGACCCCATTTATATTCAATATAAGGGGGCAGGGCTAGTAGGCAATCCTTAAAACCGCCCTTTTCAGGATAAACAGAAGCCCAAGTTTTCATCAGGCTGCATTGGAAATATGTGATCTCAATAGGGTTTTATGAAAGAAGTTATCACCTTCTAGAATGTTGTCTTATTGTTAAGGCTATTATTGGTAATGGTTTGCGTTAATTTTTTGTGGAATAGGAAGGAGAGGATTCGTATTGCCTTTTTATTTGTAAGTCCCTAATATTATGGTAAATTTTGGGAAAGTGTGGAACAATTGCCTCTTTTTCGGGTAGATAGTAGCGTCCACTTACCATTGCCTTGCAGTGTTCTTACTTCATAGAAACGATTATTCAGTAGAAGGTGCCCCAGTATGGTCACAATAAAATCACGATTTCTATCCCGTTGTCGTATGAAAACCCTTGTGCAAAAAAAGGGTGTTTGGGCCGTCGCTGTCCTGTTTTTAATCGGCACCCTGGCAGGGACGCCTCGTCCCACTTTTGCTCAGGATGACCTTAAAAAACCTTCTGCCTCCGATTTAATGGCGGTAACCCTTGTTAACGCTATTATGAAAGAGCTTCATTACTTGAAGCATCCTATTAATGACGAAATTTCGGAAAGAACATTCGACAATTTCCTGAAGGCCCTTGATCCAATGAAGGTCTATTTTGAGCAATCTGATATTGATGAGTTTTCGCCCTATCGGACAGAACTTGACGATATGATTCAGAAGGGAGATCTCGATTTTTCGTACACCGTTTTTAAGCGTTTCTTGCAGCGAGTTGAAGAGAGGGCGACACTCGCCGATGAGCTTTTGTCGGGTGATTTTGATTTTGATCTTAACGAAGATCTCGTCACCGACCGAGACTTGGCAGAGTATGCCTCTGACAGTGAGGGGGTCAGAAATAAATGGCGAAAACGGTTGAAATATGACCTTCTCATCCTAAAAAGTGACGACACAACAGGTGACGAAGCAAGAGACAAATTACGTCGACGTTATAGTAGTTATCTTAAGCGAATTCAACAGACGGATCACTACGATTTGCTTGAAATGTACCTTTCAGCGATGACACAAAGTTTTGATCCACATACGACTTACATGTCACCTGCATCATTGGATCGTTTTCAAATTGACATGCGGTTGAACCTCGAAGGGATCGGAGCGACCCTCCAGTCCGAAGATGGTTACACAATCATTAAGAGTATCGTACCGGGTGGAGCAGCCGATAAAGATGGCCGCCTACAGCTGGAAGACCGAATCGTTAGTGTCGGACAAGACGACGAGGGCGAGATGATTGATGTCGTTGATATGAAACTCGACGATGTTGTGAAGAAGATTCGCGGAAAAGCAGGTACGATTGTCCGCCTTGGTGTTCGTTCATCTGGTGGTAGTACGAGAGTTTTAAGTATTACTCGTGCGAAAATTGAGCTCAAAGATCGGGAAGCACGGAGCGTTGTTTTTGAACATACCGATCAACAGGGTGAAAGTCTTCAGATTGGCGTTATTGAGCTTCCTAGTTTTTATATGGATATGGAAGCAGCACGTAAGGGAGATGTAAACTATAAAAGTACAACCCAAGATGTTCGTAGAATCCTTGCAGAATTTGAGGAAAAGGGGGTCGATGCCCTCGTTTTAGATTTGCGTCGAAATGGTGGTGGAAGTTTGACCGAGGCGATTGAACTGACCGGTTTGTTTATCGGTTCAGGACCTGTTGTTCAGGTAAAAGCTCCAGATAACCCTCCGAAAAAACATTTTGACCCCGACCCGGGAATCGCTTGGAAAGGGCCATTGGTTGTTTTGACAAGCCGTTTTAGTGCTAGTGCCAGTGAGATCTTGGCAGGGGCAATCAAAGATTACCGCCGAGGAATTATCGTTGGAGATAAAACGACCCACGGAAAAGGGACGGTTCAAAGCTTACTTGACCTTAGCCAGTTTGTTCCCCATGCACCACAGGCAAATATTGGAGCGATTAAGGTCACTTTTCAAAAGTTTTATCGACCAGATGGAGAAAGTACCCAAAAACAGGGTGTCTTGGCTGATATTGTTTTACCATCGGTGACAAATCATATGGATATTGGTGAAGCCGATTTAGATTTTGCCCTCGCCTTTGATAAAATTAAAAAAGCTGCTCACGATGATTACCGTATGGTCACCTTAGACCAGATTAGTACTCTTCAGGGAAAATCAGAAGGCCGAATTCGTGATTCGAATGAGTTTTCCAAGTTGCTTCAGAATATTGAACGTTATAAAGAGCAGAAGGCCCTCAAGCGTATTACCCTCAACGAAGAGGAATTTATGAGTCAGCGGGCTGAATTGGAT
>JALCBQ010000059.1 GCA_028066335.1 Pirellulaceae bacterium | reverse complement strand
AAACTTTTGTGGCTCAACGGAATTGGCATCAGTTTCACTCACCAAAAAATCTATATATGACTCTCTCTAATTAGGCTGATGAACTCATGGAACATTTCCAGTGGATAAGTGTTGAAGAATCGATAGCTCTCAAAGAAAACCAAAAAGCTCTCGACGAAATCGGTGAAGAACTCGCCGATGTTCTTAGCTATAGCCTCGCCTTGTCAAATGTATTAGGTCTCGACCTAACGACAATTTTACTTGCTAAAATGGAGAAAAATCGGACTAAGTATCCCATCGATCAGTTCAAAGGACGGTACGGAAACCGACAACACCTTGCCCCACCTCAAGAATAATAAACGTCTTATTGAAAAAGGCATCCGTCTACGTTTTTTGGTCTCACCACTTAGAGTAACTCTTTAGCCACCCTAACAACCTCTGCGGTTGTAATACCAAATCTCTCAAAAAGCTCATTGGCAGGGGCCGAGGCTCCAAAGCCCTTCATCCCAACAAATCGCCCATTAAAACCAAGGTATCGATCCCACCCTTGGGAAATACCTGCCTCAACAGCGACTCGTGCAGTGACCGTTTTGTCCAAAACTTTGTTACGGTAAGCCTCTGGCTGTTCTTCGAATAGTTCCAAGCATGGTATGCTGACAAGTCGAACCTTTTTACCTTCAGATAAGAGCTGATTGTAAGCACCGTAGGCAATATTAACCTCACTACCTGTCGCTAACAAAATCAAGTCGGGGGTCCCTTCACAATCGGCTAGGACATAGCCTCCCTTTGCAACACCTTCGGCAGCACCATACTTCGAGCGGTCAAACGTCGGCAAACCTTGCCGTGTTAAAACCAATGCCGTAGGTCGATCCTTTTGAGACAGAGCCAATCGGTAACATTCGGCAACCTCGTTTGCATCGCAAGGACGCATAACGAGAAGGTTTGGAATTCCACGGCAAGCGGCCAAATGTTCAATCGGTTGGTGGGTTGGACCATCTTCCCCCAGGCCAATCGAGTCGTGAGTGTAAATGTAGAGAACCGGCAAACGCATAAGGGCACTCAGCCGCATTGCCGGACGAAGGTAGTCGCTAAAAACGAAGAACGTAGCACAGTAACTTCGAAGGCCAGAGAGAGCCATTCCGTTACAAATAGCCGCCATCGCATGTTCGCGAATTCCAAAATGGAGATTTCTCCCACGGGGTGTTTCTGCCGAAAAATGACCGGCGTTGTCACTTTTT
This sequence comes from Pirellulaceae bacterium, assembly GCA_028066335.1. GTDB lineage: Bacteria > Planctomycetota > Planctomycetia > Pirellulales > Pirellulaceae > JALCBQ01. The sequence continues at coordinate 15,666 of JALCBQ010000059.1, read as the reverse complement.
ATAATCGAATTGTTCGAAGGAGCCAAATCGGCCGAACCACCGAGAAGTGTCGGTATTTTATCGGCGACTGCGTTAAGGACCTGTCCACTACTAACACGAGTAGCAAGTCCTTTTTCTGAAGGTTCAAACGTTGGGATTGCCTGTTGCCAGTCATTTGGTAACTTGCCAGAAAAGAGCAATTTTAGCTCGGCCGCCTCTTTCGGATATTCGTTTTCATAGGTGGCAAACCTCTGATTCCAACCATCGTTGTTCATTTTTCCTCTAGCACCAATTTCTTGGGAAAAATCTTGTTTGACTTGCTCTGGAACGTAGAATTTTTCATGTTCCCATTGGTAACTTTCTTTCGCCTTGACAATTTCATCTTCTCCTAGAGGCGCCCCATGGGCACCGGCCGTTCCAGCCTTATTCGGTGCCCCATAGCCGATAACACTCTTAACGATAATTAACGTTGGCCGATCATGGCAATCGGCAAAAGCCTGGTAGGCGGCTGTCAAGGCCGAGAGGTCATTTGCATCGGCGACTTCGATAACTTGCCAGCCCAAGCTTTCAAATTTAGCACGAACGTTTTCGCTATAGGCAAGATCGGTTCCACCTTCGATTGTTATTGAATTGTCATCGTAAATCCAACAAAGATTATCGAGCTTCCAATGGCCAGCGAGTGAGGCAGCCTCACAGGCAATACCTTCCATGAGGTCTCCATCGCCACAGAGAGCATAAACACTGTACTCAAAGAGGTCGCTATAACTATCTTTGCCGTAGCGAGCAGCCGTCCATTTAGCTGCCTGGGCCATACCAACACTGTTAGCAACCCCTTGCCCCAGTGGTCCGGTCGTCGTTTCAATACCGGCCGCTTCGCCATACTCAGGATGACCAGCACAAGCGCTCTCAAACTGACGGAAGTTTTTGATCGCTTCGAGCGAAACGGCGACTTCTTCGCCCGGTTTTCCCTCTTTATCGGTCTCTCTGACTTCTGCTAGATGGAGCAAGCTATAGAGCAACATCGAGGCATGGCCACATGAGAGGATAAAACGATCCCGTCCGGCCCAGCACGGGTTAGCTGGATTATAGTTAAGGTGATAATTCCATAATGTATACGCAACAGGGGCAAGAGCCATTGGGGTCCCCGGATGGCCACTGTTGGCTGCCTGAACGGCGTCCATAGAAAGGGTGCGAATCGTATTAATACTCTGTTGAGCAAGGTCGGACGAAATCGTTGACATCTAAAATTGCTTCCAATGAACTTACATAGCGTCGAAAGGACCGAGACGGTTTAAGAACCACTTCCTATACATAAAAGCAGTATTCCAAGCAGTGAGTAACCCTGCCCAAAGCAAGCTCTCATCCCGACTAATCTGGAAGGAATCATGCTCGGCCGAAAGAGGGTTTGCGTCGATCCCAAGGAAGTGACCCAATACAAAATCCTATTGTATTGGCAGTTGACAGAAAACCAACCCTAGATGATCTTTATTGATAAGAAATGGCCGTGGTGGCCTTAGTTAGATTTACTTTTTTCCCTTTCCCTAGCTCTTCTAGTGGCGACAGAACATGGCAAAGGCTGATCTTCAAAAACGAATTACGGTCCTGGAAGAGCGATTAAGCTATCAACAGCGACTTCTTGACCAACTAAACGAAGAAATCTACCAAATGGGTAAAGCTTTAGCCTGGGCAAACCAGCGCCTAGAGCTTTTCAATCGAAAAGTTGAGTCCCTTGAGGGAAGTCTAGAGAACCCACGATCGGCCGAAGAGGAACGGCCACCTCACTATTGATTATTTTGTTAAAATCTCGCAATTCGACAATACCAAACCACTTTCAGTGAACCTTCTAACCATAAATCGTCATGATTTTTGTCGGTAATGGCGTACGCTCCATTACTTTAAAAATTGGAATGACCGGCTCGGAGTCTTGGCGACGATTTTGCCTTGGATTAGCACTCCCTTGTTTGCTAGAAGCCTCTTTGTTTCGCTCAATTTGAGACTTGGGCAAAAGAGCATCCATAGTGTTCCAATGAATGACATTGTCGTTGGATTCTGGTTCAAGCATATGGCAAACGACACGTCCCATTGACTGAGAAGTATAGACAACAAAGCTGCCGGCTGGAAAGGTTTTGGTCTGTTGAATAACTTTACCAACTTTAACATTCACGGCGGCGGCGTGATCGTATTCACTCTGGTAAACGATGTCGGAAAGAGTATATGCCGAAACATCTACCGTTACAGGTTCACGTAGTTGCTCAACAGAAATTTTGTGACGTGAAAGCATTTCGATGGCAGCCTTAGCCTGAGGTGGCAAAATATAGGCATATGGACGTGGACGAACCTTTGTTGCTACCGGCTTTTTAATAATCTTGCCGTCTTTGATTGTTATATACTTCCCATCCTCTCGTACTTCGTATGTCACTGGAAAATCTTCGGCTTCATATTTCATTTGAACAACGACGCTGCGTCCCTTGGGGTACATCCCCATTTTGGTCGTGTCCCGTCGGGCATTGTTCACCACTTGAATAACTTGATCACTATTTTTTGCGGTATACTCAAGGACGGCTTGATAGCCAATGACTCCTGACTTAACAGCAACCTCTATATTTTGACCGGCAGGAGGTGACTCAAATAAAATGCCAATGCTATTAGCCATCGAACTATAGTTCCTGCTAATGCGAGGCTCGAAACCGCCACCTTTCCAACTCTCTTTACTTCCGTTTGAGTAGTAAAACGACTTGTAACCGTTTTTCTCCATTTCTTCGTTGATCGCTAGAAAAATCCCATGATCACAAATTGCCGTCAATTGTAGATCCGAAGCGGCGTGGCTAGCTGCTTGATAACATAGATTATAAGGAGCAGAGCCCCCATTATGTCCGTCGATAATAAGGTGTGGATGCCAAGTATGATGGATGTTTTGAACGAGATTCGAAAGTGCTTTTTGCTCTAGCTTCATGTAATCTCGATTCATGTCGATACCCCATTCGTTTCCACGGGTATTTCGAACAAAACCGTCAGGATTAAGCGAAGGGATAACTAAGATAACAAGGTCATCTAACAACTTGTTTGCATCAGTACCAGGGGTCGCCAAATCTCGAAGTAACAAAAGACACGACTCACGATAAGTTTTCTCCCCACCATGAACATTCGCGTTACAAACGACTATCGGCTTACCCGAAACAAGTGCTTCCCAAGGTTGATTGATCGCTGGCCGGCTAAAAATCGCATACGGAAGGTCACGCCCGGCAGCCGATTTACCATAGCTCGCTAACTTCATTTCAGTCGATCTTTTTTGGACCTCTTCCATAAAACTCACCATATTTTCATACGGCGTATACTTAGTAAATCCGGAAGCTTCACATTCAGTAACGAGATCCGTCGCTACTGTTTTTACCCCTTCTTTTAAGGTCACTGGCGGCGCTACGACCTGGGCGCAGAGATTCTGGACATCAGAAAAAATTACTGCCATTGCCAATAATAAGTAAGAGACATTACAAGTAAATTGAGGAAATCGCATGAAACAGACTCTCTTTGTAAATTAAATCGAGTAAAATACTGCGAGCATTTGCGAGCAGAGTCTCATTTTAATAGCCTTAAAAGATAGACTCAAGGATTTAAGTTAAAGCAGGCTCAAAAAACCTCTTCTCGCACTTGATAAATCAGCCTCTTCCACTCCTTCGATCATTCCTGGAAAGAGAACCAATGAGCCGTTATACTGTCTTGATCACTGACTATGCGTGGCCTGATCTAGATATTGAACGATCAATTTTAAAGAGAATAGACGCGAATCTTGTTGCAGCCGAGCAATCAGACAGAGACTACTTAAAAGAGAAAATTGCAACGAGCGACGCCGTTATGTGTAACTGGATCCAGATTGACCGCCCTCTCCTGGAAGCTGCAACGCGGTTAAAGATCATTGCTCGCCTAGGAATCGGTATTGATTCGGTTGACACCAGCTTTTGCCGTGAGAAGAATATTCTTGTTGGAAATAATCCCGATTATTGTGTCACCGAGGTCGCCGAACACGCTCTTGCCCAAATCCTCTCTATTGGTCGCAAAATCGCTTTTTGGCATTATGAAACAATGCATGGGCGTTATCAAATCCAATCTGGACCCCAAATGTGGCGTATGGAAAATCAAACAGTCGGAATTTACGGGTTTGGGAATACAGGTATTGCCCTTGCCAAAAAGGTGCTGGGAATCGGTATGAACGTTATTGCCTATAGCCAAAGTCGCCGGAATAACCTTCATGGGGTTACTTTTGTCGATCGAGAAGAACTTTTTCGTCAAAGCGACTATGTCTCTCTCCATGTCCCTCTTCTGCCTCAAAATCAAAATTTAATCGGCTATGATGAACTTTGCCTTATGAAACCGACTGCTTCCCTTATCAACACTGCTCGTGGTGGCTTGGTTGACCACGCCGCTCTTGCCAAAGCACTTTCTGAAGACAAAATCGCTGGTGCCGCACTGGATGTTCAGGTTCCTGAGCCTCCGGAATTGAATTCCGCCCCTTATAACGACCATCGTGTTTTGCTCACTCCTCACGCCGCTTTTATCTCAGAGGAATCGCTCATTGATCTCCGAAAAAAAGCTGCTGAACAAATCGTTGACTGTCTCTCAGGCCGCCAACCACAAAACATTGTTAATGGTGTTACGGTCGAAAAAACCTCCCGCCAAACAACACAACCCTGACAGCCGACACAACCAAAACAGCCACCATAATCCCTTCTATTGCTGGCACCTAAAACAAAAAACCTTTCCCTGCAACACATAGCATAGTATCCATCTGGACATTCTTGACCTTTGCTGATTTTTAACCTATACCAACCTAGCGGGGTCTTTCTAGTGATTTCTCACGTTTTAGGCCTTACATTTGCTTCAAGAAGTTAAGACTCTAACTAGCCTAAAAATGGATTGCCACCCCCACCTAGCCGGGCTAAAAAAGCAAAATGGACGACACCTCTTGGTATGACCAATTTCGAAAGCGGCTTGCTGATTCCAAGGAAAAGAATCAGAGTCTTGTCGCTGCGCAGAATGAAAAATTTCGTCTGGCTCATCAAGCAATCCAGCAGCTCACTCAACAACTTTTTCAACTTCTAAAACAAAAAGAAGAGTCGACGGTTGAGCAACTTGATCGATTAAAGCCACAGCAGACTTATCTTGACGAACAGCTCGACTTTTTAGCCGAGCTCTGCAATAAGTTAGCAACCTCATCCAGTCCGGGAACTTGCTCTCGATCAGAAAGTTCCCCAACGGAAGATGAGTTTTTTAAAATCCTTGAAGAGAACGAACGCCTTAAAAAAGAAATTGAAGAACGCTCAAATGGTCAGACGGAAAAAATCGATGGCCAAGACTATAAAGATCTCCAAGATCGTTTTGAAATGGCAGTCCAAGATATTCGGGAACTTAAGACTAAAAACAATGATCTGAAGGAACAGCTCGATTCGACAAATACACCACCAGGAAAAGGACACTACGAAGATAGTGACAGCCTTAATTGGGAGTCACAAAAACAGCGCCTTCTCTGCCAACTCGAATCTGATTTTGACGACGAAAATCCTGAAGAACTCCAGGAAAAAATAAACCTAGAGGGAACCATTCGAATGACAGACCTTGTCGTTGCGAAAAAGGATCAAGAAATACAAGAGCTTAAGCTTCTTATCGAAAACCAGTCGAATAGTATTGGTGAGGTCGCTATTGGGGCCGCTGCTTTTGCCGAAATGTTTGACAACGACGAAATTATCCAGGAAGAACGTGAAAAGTCACGAGCTTTGCAGAAAGAGCTTCAAGAAAAACTCCGTCAGGCCGAGATCGATATTTCTCTTCAAAAGGCTAAATTAGCGCGTGAAGGGACCGCTTTAGAAGACAAACTCTTGGAGATATCAGAAAAAGAGAAGCAATCATCCCAATCCTCAGATGAAGCAACACCTCAAAAGAACCGTACCTCACGATGGCTGTCCCAAATTGGCCTTTCTCGCAAGGATAAATAGCAATCTGGTCTCTTTTGTCGACCGATGAAAAATTTAAAGTTTTTCACCTTTTCTTTTCATGAAAAAATTGCATGTGAAATGGAATCTGGTTATCTTGGATAGATTCTTTTTAATCGGCTCTTTTGAGCCACCAAGAAAAGTCCTCCAGATTTCTAAGACGACCCTCCATTTTTTGTCCTACTGCCAAGGAGTTTCTTCATGCAGACCCGTCTTCTCTCAATCTTACTACGAGCCTTAGTCGTTGTTACGATGACTTTTCCACTGGCAACCACCCCTCTTTTGAAGGCACAAGATGTCAAAATATCGGATCTAAAAACTGTTGCTGAACGGAGTGGTTTCCAGGCGACTTCAACGAGCGTCGAAGTTGTCGACTTTGTCGATCGAGTGGCTAAAAACGCAGATCATGTTAACCGCATTACCTTTGGAAAATCGCTTGATGGCAAGCCAATGATTGCCGCCATTGTGGCAAATCCTTCTGTAACAACTCCTGAAGACCTCAAAGATGACGACCGCCTTGTTTTACTTCTCATGGGGAATATTCACTCAGGTGAATGTTGTGGGAAGGAGGCCCTTTTGATGTTACTACGTGAACTTGGTAGTGACGAAAAGCACCCCTGGCTCGACGATGCTGTCATTTTGATTGCCCCGAACTATAACACAGACGGTAATGACAAAATGAAACTAACCAACCGTCGTGGTCAAGATGGACCAGCCCTTGGTATGGGTGAACGTGAAAACTCGATGGGTCTTGACCTTAATCGTGACTTTGCCAAGCTCGAATCCCCTGAGGCACAAAATCTTATTGCTCTTATGGATGACTGGAACCCTCATCTGTTTATTGATTGCCATACAACCAATGGTTCATGGCATCGATATCACTTAACCTATGAGACTACCCACCATCCTGGTGCCAATGCTGACATCCAAAGCTACATGCGAAAAAATGCTTTCCCCAAAATCACTAAAGACCTTAGAAATAAAGGGGTTGATACTTTTTATTACGGTAACTTTAATGGCAACAATACAACCTGGAGCTCCTTTGGGTACGAGCCTCGTTACAGTACCGAGTATGTCGGTTTTCGTAATCGAATCGGTATTCTTAGCGAAGCTTATGCTTATATTCCGTTCAAAGAACGTATTATGGCGACCAAGGCATTTGTAATCGAATGTTCTCAATATATGATTGACCATAAAGAAGAGGTCCAAACACTTCTTGACAAAGCGGCCAAAGATACTGTCGCCGCAGGTAGAAACCCTAGAGAAGACGATCTTGTCGCTATACGGGCTCGCCTCGAAGCAACCAAAGGGGAATACACTATCAAAGGCTACAAGCCAGGAACGATTCCTGGGCGCCGCAATCGTAATGACTCAGCAGAAAATCGTAAACAAGGTGTCCCACAAGATTTTGCCGTCACCTTCTTTAACGACTATATTCCGACCCTTTCGGCACGTCGTCCTCATGCCTATTATGTCCCTGCTTCTCATGAAGCAGCAATTACTAAACTCAAGCAACATGGCATTCGGCTTCATCAACTTGAAGAAGACACCGAAATGGTCGTCGAAATTTCGAAAATTACCAAGTTCGAAAAAGCTCGCGCATCATTCCAAAAACATCGTCAAATCACAGCCGATGTTGAACGTCGATTAGAAACCAAGACCGTTCCTGCCGGTACCTATGTCGTTCCTATGGGCCAACCTCTTGGAAACCTTGTGCTGCAGCTCCTTGAACCAGGTGGTGCTGATTCACTTGTCGCATGGAACATGTATGACGATATTCTCGATGTTGGCAAGGACTACCCAATTTTCCGCGTACTCAGCCCAACCAAGATTTCCGCTACAAAATAATTTTATTACCAGCTAATGTGAGCAAAATCATATTCATAAAAATAAAAAGCCGCCGCACATTGTGCGGCGGCTTTTTTGCTCACCCCTTTTAACCCATTTCCCCTAGTCCCTCAAATTCACAGGTTTTGATCAACTTTTCATCCCAAAGGTGCCGATAGGAGAGATTGCAAAGAAATATTACACCACGAGACTTTTTAATCAATCGCAGGATGCACTATGGAAAGGCCGAGCACAGGAATACCCTCGCCACTTATCTGCCTTATGTTGGGAGTAAGTATCCTCTCTGCTGCGCCGCAAACTAGCCGAGGCCAAGCCCTATTACCGCCACAGGTTCAATCTACAGCTTCTCCTTGGAAAGAGCCGATATCCCTTTTGAAACGGTTAGAGACTCTTTATGGATACCCCAGCTGCGTCACCTGGTGCCAACAGGTAGAAGTTCAACTCAAAGACCTTCAACGACTTCCCGAACTCTCCGATCCTGCTGCTACTGTAGTTTTACAAAATCTTGAACAACTGACCCTTGATGCAGAATCAATCGCTGCCCAAGTTCCACTTGAAGCAACTCGCGTCAACCTTTTACGAACCTCGCACGCAATTCAACGTCGTCTTGACATTTGGAAGGTCGTCTATCAGGCGGCTCAAGAAACTGGAGCTTTTACGACAGTTTCACCCAGCACCCTTGAACAGTTCCAAGAAGCTGTTCAACAGGTTGAAAAAGACCTAGCTTCTATAGGATATCCATCGGCTTGGAATGACTATTTGTTACTCTCAGAAGCTAAAACTGTCCTAGCACAGAGTCCTGCTGTGACAAACCCTTTTCGAACAGTCGGTGATTCTAACCGCCCAAAGGTCGAAATCACCTCTGAAGAGTTTGCTCGCCAAAAACGGGCAGTCGCTCAACAGATGCTTCTCCGCTTTCATTCACCTTACTTAGGCGATCAAGAGAAAGAAACCTTTCAAAAAGAACCATATCTTCAACTACAGACTATTCTTCGTAGCTGGGCTATTCTCCCCATTGAGTACGAAAAAATTCTTGAGGCAATCGAAGATTATGAGGCCAATCCGACTGAAGAGAACGGAGCAAAGATCGCCATTTTTCAACAATTACTTCGTTGGTCAAATGATCCTCAAACGGCCGAGATAGGAAATCAACTAGAACGCCATTTTCGTAACGCTAATTTCAGGATTGTCGTCTCTGAGCCATTCCTTAACCGGTTTTTACCCGAAATCGCTCCAATTGAACAAAATGTCAATGATCACATTTTAGGGACTTCAGTTGCCGGAACAAGCAAAACCTCGACCCGCCTCCATTTCCGCCTTATTCCAGACCGATTCCGCTTACGACTGGGCATTGAAGCTCAGGGGGACATTAACTCTGAAACGACTGCCGATGCTGGCACAGCCCGTTTTTTCAGTACTGGGTCCTCTCGATTCACCGCACTCAAACAGCTTTGGTTAGGTAATAGTGGACTACGGTTGGCAAAATCCCGTGCGAATGCTCAATCTGAAAATCAGCTCTACGATCTCGAAACTGACTACGATTCTCTTCCCCTCTTTGGATCAATGGCACGATCAATTGCTAAAAAACGTCACAGTGCTCAAGAGGGTGTAGCAAATGCCGAAGCAGCACATAGGATAGAACAACGAGTACAAACCCAGCTCGACGAGCTTGTCGAAGAGAGTCTGGGTTTTGCACAGGAAAAATTTCAAAACCGTATTTTTACTCCTCTTCAAAATTTAGAGTTAGCTCCTCAAATTATCGACATGCAGACAACGGAGGAGCATCTGGTTATGCGGGGACGAGTTGCCTCATATACTCACCTGGGTGCCTATACGCCACGGCCAAGGGCACCAAACAATAGCCTCATTGACATGCAGCTTCATGATTCACTCCTGAACAATCTTGTTGCTTCTCTCGATCTGGCCAATAGAGAGCTAACCCTCAAGCAACTCTCGAAGGAGCTTCAGGAAAAACTTAACCTAGATGACGATTTTTCACTTACCGACGACAAAAATACATACTTAGTCCGGTTGAAATTTGCCAGCGAAGATCCTGTTACTGTTCGGTTCCAGGAAAACCGCCTTATGGTACAACTAAAAATTAAAAAGATGTTCCTAGGTCGTCGAAAGTGGAAGGACTTTACTGTAACGGCTTATTACTCACCCCAAATGGATGGCCTCAGTGCCACCCTTAGTCGTGAAAAATTTGTCGAACTCTCAGGGAAACGGCTTGGTCTTGGTGATCAAATCGCTCTCCGTTCAATTTTTCATAAAGTTTTTTCCAAGAACAAACCTTTCCAGCTCGTTCCCGAAACGATTGTCCAAAATCCCAAATTGGACGATATCCAGATTACACAGTTTGCCATTCATGATGGCTGGCTTGGCCTCGCTCTAGGTATGGAACAAAAAGGGGCCTCGGTCTATCTAACCGATCTTAAGACCTTTAAGACAAAGAAAAACCAAGGACAAAACGTCCGGAGATAAGAAAAGAAGGCTTTCCTTTTTCCAGGAAAGTGAGTGTAAAAAACCAGAAACAACGAGCCCTTTGTATAAAGCAAGGCAAAAACTATCCCCGTCGATGGGCCGTTATCTGTTCCCAAGCATGGATGATTAACTGCGCTACTTGATCGATCTCTTCTTTCGTCGTGAACCACCCAACGCTGAGTGAAAGGGCCTCCTCTTTGGGAAGCTTTTCCCCTAGAAAAAGAGGCTCCTTTATAGAAGGTATTTCGACAACCGCGGCCGACAACTCAGGAATCGAAGCGAGAATGTTGCTCGGCGACATTTGCGGAAACTGAAGACAGAGAGTGTTGGGTAAACTCTCTGTCCACTGTGTTCTGACAACGAGGTCAGAAATTTGATTACAGAGTAATTCACACAGCCTATCTCGATGGGTCTCCATTTTTTCAACAAAATCGTTCAAGTTATAGTAAATCAATTTGGCAGCTGCCCCAAGGCCCAAAATACCAGCGACGTTTTCTGTACCGCCACGCAAACAGGAGGCATGAGTTCCCCCATGAATTAGTGGAGTCAATGAAAGGCCCGCCCGGACATAAAGCCCCCCCGTACCTGGCGGAGCGTACATTTTGGAACCACTAAAAGAGAGCATATCGACTTCAAGCTCTTGAACATGGATTCGGCTTTTTCCGATGCCATAGGTTGCATCGGTATGGAAAAGAATGTTTCGCTTGCGACAGGCCAAGGCGAGGTCAGCAATTGGCTGGATTGTTCCTAAGGCAGGATTTGCAAATGGTACCGAAACGATCGCCGTCTGATCGGTTAGAAGTTCATGAAATTGATCGAGATCAACAACACCTAGGCTATCAGTCGCCAAAACATCAACTCGATACCCGAGTTTTTGAAAATAGTGAGCCGTCTGAGTAATTGAAGGATGATCATCTTCAGTAATTAATAAACGATTTTTACCCGAAGAAGGAAGGAGGGGGAGGACTCCTTTAAGAGCTAGATTATTGCTCTCAGTACCACTGGCCGTAAAAATAATTTCGTTTTTGTTGGCGCCAAAAAGTGCAGCAACCCGAGAGCAAGATTCGTCGATAGCCTCGCGGACAGCAAGGCCATGGATATGCTGGCTTTGGGGATTACCAAAATGTTCCGACAAGAAAGGAAGCATCGCCTTCCGCACCGAGGGTGCCAGCGGAGTACTCGCGTTATAGTCTAGATAGATTTGCCGCATTTCACGAAATTTTAGTCACAGCCAAGAAATAATTCAGAAGGTCAGCGGCATGAAAATCAGCTAAAAAGTTAATTCTTCAAGAGTTATGTCTTCTGGTGTATGGCTTGCTGAAGACGGTGCAACGGGTGGCCCCGCTTCGATACCACTGATAGACTCGATACTCTCAGCGACATCGACAAGCTCGTTGCTAATCGCATTTCGAACGGCAGCAAGACCACCTAGAATACCAATTACCAAAATGGTAATAAGCATCACTAATTCCAAAGTGAATAACCCATGCCGTTTTGTTCGGCTATTTTTCTTTACGTTATTCCATAGCTGCATGAAAATACCTCCTCAGTAGTTTTCACCTTAGTTCAAAACGGGACAACAAAATCAGGGCGTTTATCAACCAAGAAACACTGGCGTGTAAATATACCACCTCCTCTATTCTTCATGAACATTTAAAAATTGCCACTAATTTCCGACCATTTTCAGCAATTTTTCCAACTCTTTTTGTTCCGCGGGGTGAAGAAGAAGGTTTTGTATACCGAGCTCTTTTCCTTTTAGGAGGTATTCGGCAGCTTTTTCTGGTTGTTGATCTAAGTGATATGCCCACGCAAAGTGGAGACATAATGAATTCGTAAGGACGGAATACCTCTCGATAGCGGTAAAGATTTCAATTGCCTCTTTGGGACGATTCCGGTGCATTTCAACAAGGGCAGCGGTATCAAGGAATTGGGGTATTTCACCTAATATTTGCATTGCTTGATCAATATAAATACGGGCCTCTTCAGCCTTATCTGTCAAGGCAAGGTTGTAAGCAAGGTTGTTTTTTATAATTGCCATGTTAGCGTCATCAACTTTGTGTTCCGCAATATACTTTCGGCACAGATTGATCACGCGGGGAGAATCGCCCAAAACGCCAGCAAGGTCGGCTTCGTACAACAATACCTCAATGCTCTCTGGCGACTTTTCTTTCATTGCTTGTACAATCGATTCAAGATCCTGTATTAACAGATCGTCAACCGTTGCGAGCTTTTGCAGATGGTTGAAAACGGCAAACCCAAAAAGGAACTGCCCTTCGAGTGAAAACTTCTCCTGCTTCAGAAGTTGAAGGTGTTCCTTCATTTCATCAAGATAATCTCCTTTTTTATCTGGATCGACATAGGCAAGTAGGAGGTCGGTCTGGCTAGGGTAGTGCCGAATATACCGACGAATATACTCTTCGGAAAGGGCAAAATCACCTGCCTTAAAAGCCATTGTCGCAGCCGTTTTTAATCGGATTGATTCTTGTTTAGAGAGGGTTAGTGGAAAGTTTCTCTTTAAATAGTCGAGAGCCTCTTCGGTCCGCCCCCGTTCCAAGTGGTTCCAAAACCGAAGCTGAACAGCCATTGGGGATTGAGGCATCGAACGATTGACAACATCATAAGCGTCGCTATAAGCCTCTTGCTCGACTAAAATCGAGGCAAAGTGTTCCTGAAACTTGATATTGCCAGGGACCTCACTAGAGATTTCTCGCAACATCTCCTTTGCCTTCGCCTTATTCCCCAGCCGATGATAGGCAGTTGCCATAATTTGCCGCTTGCCAAGGGTCAGCTCTTCATCTTCAGCCAGGGCTTCAAGCTCAGCCAAAACCGCAAGGTGTGTTTTAAAATCATTCCTCATAGTCACCCCAAGATGGAGCCGTGTCTCTTGATCAATTTCTGAATATCCACCTAACAACGTTTCGTTCTGACGGTATAGCTCTACCGCTTTCAGATAGTCTGGATAAAGGCCACTGGAAAGAATATTCTGTGCCTTTGTACGCCTTGCTGCGGCCAAAATTAGTTTCTCTTGTTCGTTTTGTGGCTCTAATTTGAGCAACAAAGTCAAATAATGATTGGCCTGTTCTGTTTTTTTAGTTTGAATATAAAAATTTACAATCGCATGCAGAAGTCCCATATTGTGAGGTAACTTCTGGTAATTGGAAAGATAATGTTGTTCAGTAAGCTGAGATTGCCCCAGTTGCTCATAAAGTAATCCGACTGCAACCGGCTGTTGTTCTGCTGGCAAAGTTTTTTTGGCCTGCTCGATAACCTCAAGTGCTTCCTGTTCTTTCTTTGCAATGACGAGGACCTGAACCCTCGTCGACAGGACCTGAATGTTCTGAGGATAGCTCCTAAGAAGCTCTTCACTACTAGCAAGCGTTAGTGAGAGGCTATCCGGGTCATTCTGAGCTAACAACATTGTGTAAAAAATTGCATTTTCAATTGTCATCCCCTGGTTGTTAAGGAGTGCATCCTTGGCCGAAGCAATCACCTCGCCTTTGTTATTATTTTTTGCGGCGAGCAAAACTTTATAGCGTTGCATGCCAGGATGAGGGTTACCTGCATACTCTTTCATAAGAGCATCGATCTCGTCCCACTCTCCTAGCTGTTCATACTTTATCATAAGCTGAAAAGCGACATTCGGCGAAGGCGGCCCATACTGCAAAGTCTTTTTCCAATTCTCAATTTCATCCGTTGTCGAACCTTCGATTTTATTGAGGTCAGCTCGCAAGGAATAGATTTTGTACCAATTCGGTCGAAGGGCCTCGATCTCTCTTAAAATCGTTTGAACTTCCGCAATTTCTTCTTGTTGTTTTGCAGGATCGGTCAAGGCAGGGATTTTGACTGCCTTTGAGAGCGCGGTGGTATATTGATACTCACTCGAACCTTCAGTAGCAATCTCTTTGATTGTTTGCGCGATTGCATTAGCCTTTTCTTCTTTTTTAGCCGAAAGAGCTAGGTCAAATAGATTAAGTTGTAACGTTAAATTCTCTCGATTTTCTTCAATCGCAAGGGTCCAATACTTTTCTGCATAGACCCGATTTTTGGCCAAAACAGCTAGCTCTCCAAGTCCCTCCCAAAGTTCAATCTTCTCATCTTTTGTGAACGACTCGACATTCAATGAAAGGGTGTCAATATTTTTCCAAACTTGTTGCTGTTGCTCACGAGTGTTTAGAGATTCACGCAGAAACCAGAAATAGGCCAACTGCAAACGAGATTTGACACTGTTCTTCTGAGCATCTTCTAGTTTTGCAATTTCGTTATCCAGACGTTCAAGGGTCAGCTGCCCTTCATCATCGAGCGCACTGCTAACTTGGTCCAATCTTTCCTCGTTAGGGTAGGCCATCTTGGCAGCAGCAAGAACCTCCTTTGCTTTGCTAAGCCGACCTGTCTGATAGTATCCTTGCACCTGAATCATATAACGACTGATCGGTGAAATCTCCTGAGTATGGTTGACTGTCGCCAAAAGATTATCGACAACATTCCAGTCGGGCTCATCTCCACCTTGCTGGCGGGCAAACTTAACCTGAACATCGAGCCAATTTCGGATAACCTGCGCAAGGAGATGAGGCGCCCTTTGACGTGTTAACTCTGCAATTCGGGGGCTATATAGTAAAGCTTCTCGATATTTTCCATCATTGTTCGCCAAGTTGAAAAGTTGTGTCAGCGCTCCTAAATTATTTGGATCCGAACGCAAAATCCTCTCCAGCGAAAGAATTTGTTGATCTTGTTGACCGAGCTTTTCATAACATTGGACCAATAAAAAATCAAGAACCACTGCACGGCGTGTATCGACTTCCTCCCAAGTGGTTCGCAGAGGGACAAGTCGTTCTTCAGCCAGACGCCATTTCTGATCGGTCATTTCTAGACGTATCTCTAAAAGTTCAATCTCGCGTTCTATAATTTGAACTTCAGGATGGCCAGGGGTTCGTTCTTCAAATTGCTCTTTTAAGTTGACCAATCGTCCCAAAACTTTAACGGCTTCGTTTCGTTCGCCGTCTTCTAGATGTAATTCGGCGAGATTAACTGGTAGTGTGTACGCGCTAGGATTTTTTTCGTGACCTTGGCGAAGAACTTCTTTGGCTTCAGTCCGTTTCTGTTGGATCGTTTTTTGTCGTGCATATTCCAAATAAAGCTTAGGCTTGGTTTCATTTGCTTCGATGGCAGCTTGAAGGAGTTCTTCACGTTTTGCTAAAAGTTCCTCGCCTTGAAAATCATAGGGAAGGAGGTTTAATGCCAATACGGTCGCCTCATAGTTTCCAGGCTCTAGACTCAGCGCTTTGGCACAATCATTTTGTGCCTGGGTTAAATCATCAAACTTTGCCTGATTACCAAAATAAAAACCACCCCGTTTTGCATAAGCGTAAGGGAT
>JALCBQ010000058.1 GCA_028066335.1 Pirellulaceae bacterium | reverse complement strand
AAAAAAGTCCTGAATAAGCGTAAGTTAACCTGTACTACAACGGTAATTTTAGTGTCGTAGTGTCAGACACGAAAGTCAGCTCAGTAGCTGACTTTCGTGAAATATTCCGAAGAGTTGATATTGTTAAAAAAACAAGCAGACCCTACTCTTCAATGCCAAAACCTTTTCGGTACTCTTTATTAACAATTGCATCAAGTCCTTCAACGCCAGTCGCCTTGAGGTTCTTTGCGTCCCAGAGAACTTTTTGACCGCTCGCTTTCAAGGCCAAATTTCCAAGAAGAACAGTTTCGGTCAACGGCGAAGCATAGTCGGGAAAGTTTGACATCGGTTGGGAATTCGATTGAATTCCCTGGATCCATTCTTTGAAATGTCCGGGTGAACGCTCATAGTCGACTTCGACTTTTTCAGCCCCACCAAGTAATTTAATTTTTTGGCCGTAGTCTCCTTCGGATAGAAGAGCGCCTTTTTCACCGATAATAATCAGACCTGTATTAGGGACCCTTTCGACACCCTCGAGGAGTTTGGCCTCTGGTTTACGACCACCATCATACCACCTTAATTTTAGAGGTGCTCTTTCGCCTTGTTGGCCAAATTCGTACTCGATTTCGGACCATTTAGGGAATGTTTCGTTATTTGTGCCAGAAGTCTGAGCTTTCACGGAAAGTGGGTCTCGGAGATCAAGCCCCATAAAAGCAAGGTTCAGTGTGTGGCAAGCCATATCACCAAGAGCGCCTGTTCCAAAATCCCACCAGCCACGCCATTTGAACGGGTGGTAGGCTGGATGGAAATTACGTTCCTGAGCAGCGCCTAGCCATAGATCCCAATGGATATGACTTGGGACTGGTGGGGTTTCTGTAGGACGATCGGCTCCCTGCGGCCAAACGGGCCTATTCGTCCAAACATGAATTTCACTAACCCGGCCAAGGACTCCCGCCTGAAGAAGAGCCGCACCTTCACGAAGGCTGGAAAGAGCTGTCCCCTGATTTCCCATTTGGGTAATCACTTTGTTCTCTCGGGCGACTTTTCCCATGAGACGGGCTTCATAAATCGTATGAGTCAGCGGTTTCTGGCAATAAACGTGCAGTCCTCTTCTCATTGCTCTTAGTGCAGCAGGAGCATGGGTGTGGTCTGGGGTCGCTATTGATACGGCGTCGATCGATTTCCCCATCTTATCGAACATTTCCCGATAATCGAAATACTGCTTGGCATCTTTGAATTTTCGGCTCGCTCCACCAAGGTTTTTTTCGTCGATATCGCAAATAGCAACGACGTTCACACCTTCAATACGGCGAAGGTTGTTTGTGTCTGATTGTCCTTGCCCACCTACGCCAATACAAGCGACGTTCACACTATCATTGACTGAAACCCGAGCACTCGCATGAAGGTTACCTGCAACCCAGAAGCCGGCACCCGCAAGAGCTGATTTCTTTAAGAAATCACGTCGACTGCTAAAGGGGGCCACAGCTTGCTCGGACGATACGTTGTGAGCTTCACTCGAAGAGGGGGTGTTTTCAGGGGGGGGAGTCTTACTCGATACCATAATATTTTCTTTTGTGGGCTAATACTAAAACTAAACTTGAGGACAAAAAGGAGGGTCACCTTAAAGAAAAAAGAATCCTAAGAGACGATACAGGCCAAGATAATCTATTGAAATACAAGTTGCAAACATAAAACATGGCTTGTGCATCAAAATGACCTCAAAAAGGAAGTTACAGGCAGCCATTCTGCCTTCCACCTATTTCCCTATACAAAACTGACTAAAAATATGGTCTAAAACCTCCTCGGTATAGACTTCACCAACAATTTTTCCCAGTTTTTCAAGGCCAAGACGAATCTCACCCGCAAGAAGTTCTTCCCCAACCCCTCCTGTGAGGATTACTTGTGAATTTAAGAGATGTTCCCGTGCCTGTTCCAAGCTTTCTCGGCAACGGACCATTGTGCTAGCGACAACCCCTGACTCGAGGTGTGAATTGTCAAGAAACAAGCTAGTTACAAGTTCACGTAAAGTTTCTAGCCCGACTTCCTTTTTAGAGCTCGTTAGCGCGGTTTTTTTATAACCACTTTGCTCAAACAACAACTGCAATGAAAGATGTTGATCTGACGGAATTTGATCGATCTTAGTGACGACAATAATGATTTCTTCCTCAGGCACCTGGGTGAGAGCATTTTTGAACTCTTCGGGTAAGGTCGACCTTATCTTATTGGAAACATCTAAAAAAGAGGAACTCTCAAAACAATGGAGGAGAAGATCGACTTGCTCAACTTGGCCACGGGTCATTGTCTGGGAAGATTCTTCGATTGTCTCGACTGCTAGCTCAGAGTTCTTTTGTAAATGAGAGTTACTGAGAGAGTGTGAGTAATCAAGGCCTGCCGTATCAATCAACTCGAATGAAAGGCCCTTCCAATCGACAACTGCACTCAGATAGTCTCGTGTCGTTCCAGAAATATTTGAAACGAGTGCCTGTTTGTCTGCCAGCCAATTAAAAAGGCTGCTCTTTCCTGTGTTGGGTGGACCGATTAAGGCGACTTGCCACCGTTTTTTGGCTTCATCCCTTTGCTCGATCTGCTTCTGTAATGCTTCGACCTCTGTGATCGCTAGATCTAGGGTTTTAGCAACTTCACTTTCCGAGATGAATTCGACCTCTTCTTCAACAAAATCAAGGCCTGCCTCGATATGGGCCAAGGTCTCAAGAAGTCGCTTTCGGAGTCCAGTCAGGGGGTGAATGAGGCTCCCAGCCAATTGCGAAAGAGCTGTTTGTAGTTCTTTTTCGGAATCTGCGTGGATTATACCAAGAACAGCTTCGGCTTGGGTAAGGTCTAGTCGACCAGCCAGAAAAGCTCGCATGGTAAACTCGCCCGGCTCGGCCAATCGAACTCCCAGAGATGTCAATGTTGTTACAACGTGTTGTAGTAACGGGAGCGAATGAACCATATGGATTTCAGCCGAAGGCTCCTGGGTATAGCTCTTTTCCGTTGGCCATAGATAAAGAGTGGCAGGTACCTTTGTCTCTGCCAAGTCAAGGTAACCTGTAAATGTCTGTGATTCGGTGGCTGCCTCGATAGGAGTTTGGGTGTTAAAAATCGTACCCAATACCTTCACTGTTTTTGTACCACTAAGGCGAACGATACCACGTAGCCCTTCATAGGGAGAGGTTGCCACGGCAGCGATCGTTTCATCGAGTGATAGAAGCATGGTCGCTATTCCGCAAATTATTTTTTCTGTAGCTTCTTTTGGATTTTCTTTTTCTCGTTTTTACGCTCTATCTGGTCGGATCGTTTCTTCTCGTTTTCCAGGTTCTTTTTATCTGAAATCGTATCGACGGTCGGCTTTGGCAAGAGGAGACGCTCACCAATTCCCCAAAGACTCGAAGTAATAAAATAGATACAAAGGCCGGCAGGTACCTTGAAGAACAAAAATGCAATCATAACTGTCATGCCCATCATCATTTGTTGCATTTGTTTTGTTTGTTCATCAGTCGCTGGAGGCGTGAACAGTTTTTGCTGAACAATAAACAGAACGATTGTCACTAACGGTAGAATATTAAGGTAAGGGCCAAGATACCCGGTCTCCCCTCCGATCCATGTCGGAAGATAAGCTTCCCAGTGCCAAAAGCGGTCCGGAGCGGCCAGATTGGAACACCATGCAAAACCTTCCCAAAGAAGGGGACGACCATAGAGTTCAATATCGACCGAAAGGCCACGATAAAGTCCTAAAAAGATCGGTAGCTGAAAGAACATCACGAAACAACCACTTAACGGGTTGTATCCATGTTTCTTGAAGAGCTCTTGTTGAGCTTTGAGATATTTTTCAGGCTCTTTTTTATGTTTATCACGCAATGCCTTTAACTGTGGAGCTAACATCTGCTGAATTTGGGCGCCCTTGGCCGCCTTGCGACCCAAAGGGAGAAGACAAAGGCGAACAACGACAGTTAAAAGGACAATACCAATACCATAGCCAGCAAAACCCAGGAGATGCAAAATTCCAAGCATCGGCTTCGAGACAAAACCAAACCAACCGTACTCAATCGAGTCGGCGATTTTATTTGTCTCTAAAACAGTTGGTTCTTTGGGCCCCGCAAAAATTTGATATTGGAAGACTTTTCGATTGCTTTCAGTTTCACTACCACTTAGCTGGTATTCAGGGGTAACGACACGAAAAGTATTGTTCGAACGCTTGTGCTCAAAAACTTGGCCAAAATCTTTGCTGTCGTTGAGAGTGTAGGCGTAGGCTTGCATAAAAGCCATATCTTTTTCGCTCTCTTCAACAGCCATTAGCATGGAAGAAAAATATTGTGAATCGACCCCAATGTAATCAAGATGAGTCAGCGAGGCCGCATCGTTCGAAACAAAAAGGCTCGTATGTTCTCCTTGATCTAGTGAATTTGGAACAAGGGCGGGACTTCCCATAAAACTACGGCTTAACCCTTTTTCTCGCCAGACGACATCTCGCGCCCCAGCTCCGGAAAAGCCAGGATGGATTTTGGTCGTGTACCACCAACCGTCATAAGGTAGACCGTTTGCGCCTTCCTGGCGAAGTGCTACACTGATTTTGTTTGAGCTGTGATTAACTATCTCGATTTCATAATCAAGGAGATAGCCAAGCCCCTGTGAACCACTTTGGGCTGCTGGATTTAAACGATACCGTTTAATAATTTCTAATCGTCCCACTTCACCGATCGCTTTTAACTCCTCGGGCTCAAGAATCGTTGAGAACTCGACTGTTTGTTCCCCATTCTTTTCAATTTTTTTGGCAAACCATTTTCGGCGATGAAGTGACGGCAGCCCATCAATCTCTGCTTTATCAATGGCAACGTTGGTTCTGTTGTATCGATCAAGGGAAAGAAGATAAGAATTACGGTGAGGCGAGTTTTTATCGGTCGTTCGATAAGGTTCAGGGCGAATCACTGAAAGGGGCTCTCTCCCTAATTTCCCAGTCAGTAAAACGGTTTGGAGCGAGGGCTCTTCCTCATTGGTTGTCTCTGTCTTGTTTCGAAGAACCGAGATAGTAACCGTTTTTTCTGGTTTAGTCGTCCTGAGATAGTCGACAAGATCACTTTCTCTTGTTAACAAATTATCAGCGGTTTCCTGGCCTATAGCTGTTAGAATATCACCCTCGACAAGACCAAGCCTTTCTGCAGGAACGCCAGTCCCTGCCAAGGGAAAAGTGACCTTAAGCCCTTGGGGAACTTCTTCGTAAATGAGGTGCCCAAGGTATCCTTTTCGGTTTTCTAAATTACGATAGCGCTTTCCGTTTAGCTGAATTCTTTCGACAGCTCCACCACAATTGTTAAAAGTAACCAGCAAACGATAGGGGCTTTCAGGATCTAGAGAGCCGAGGGTTAGCCGCTCTTCCAATTCAGGTTCAGTAATTTTCAGAGGGGCATTTTTATTAACTTGAGGCTGCTGCGTTTCTTGTCCCTCTTGAATGTCGTCATTTTTTTTGTCACTCTCTCCCGTTTCGTTGAGATCTGCCTTTTTATTTTTCTCTTCGTTTGAAGGTTTATTTATTTTGTCCTCTTGTTGTTGATTTGGCTGCTGTTGATTTGGCTGCTGTTGATTTGGCTGCTGTTGATTTGGTTCCTCATTCTGGACGACTTCCTCCTCAGGTTTTACCACAAAGGCTTGGAGGCCGGCCCATGCAATGACAAAGAGGGTGGAGAAGACAAAAAACAGAACAAACTGACGTTCTTTCACAACGGTTCCTCAAAGTGAGCAAAAGGGTATAGAGAGAAATGCTAAATCTATAAAACAAAAGACTTTAGGGGTAGGTAGACTCCAAGCTCTCGCCGTTTTTACAGGGGCTTATTTTCTCACGAGTTATTCGCTCTGCCAATGCCTTTATTGGCTAAAAGGGAGAAAACGGTCAAACAGCGGGCGTTTAAAGAGTAATTACATGATCAATCTACCGTCCACTAACGAGTCGCTCACCAAGAAAATTATCGAGTTCTGCAACTCGAAATATTTTATCTTGGGTTATATTGAGAGGGTATTCGATCCGGCGATAACTGATCCGATCTCCCTCTAAAACGACATAACAGGCTCGAGGATCTCCGTCGCGGGGCTGGCCAACTGAGCCGACGTTGATCATATATTTTTGGTCTTTTAGCTCAAAACTGTGTTGGTCAGAAGTCGGACGAAAAAACTGATGATCTTCGGTGAAAATTCCTGGTACATGTGTGTGGCCCTGAAAACATCGCTTCTTTACCAGCGAGAAGAGTTTGGTCATTTTGCCCTCGTAGAGGGCATCTTCTGGAAAAACGTAGTCGTTAATTGGATTGTAGGGTGAGGCGTGCAGATAAAGGTCGTCTTCCTCCCAGTGAGTCCTGCCAAGTTGGGCCAAAAATTGCCACCTGAGGGTCCTTTTATTTGCTTCTGTGTTTATCTCTTCTTGTGAAATGGTTTCTTGAAAATCAGTATCCTGAGAACCTTGCTCAATCTGCCTCCTCGTCCAAAGGATCGCCTTTTCAGCAACAGCATTAAAATCTTCGGGTTCAAAGAGAGCTCCAAGGTCGTGGTTTCCTAGAACGACTCGGTCAAATCCCATTGCTATTTCCAAACACTCTTTAGGGTTGGGGCCATAACCTACGATGTCGCCTAGACAAAAGACCTCTTTAATCCCTTGTTTATCAATATCAGCCAAAACGGCCTCTAAGGCTTCTAAATTACTGTGGATGTCACTAAGAATGGCTCGTTTCATACTTTTATGTTTTTAAAGAAAAGCCGTAATAAGAGAATGAAAAGGTTACTTTTAGGCAGTTCACATAGTTTAATCAAATGTTTTATATTAGCGTCCTGATATGAGGCGGTCACCCAGCAAATTACTCAAAGATTCAATGGCCATGATTTTTTCTCGAGTCGTCTCTTTAGGGTACTCGACCCGCTTAAATTGAAGGCTATTACTGTCAGTGTCTAAAATTGTATAACAAGCCCTTGGGTCACCATCACGAGGTTGGCCAACAGAACCGACGTTAATGAGAGCCGGGGTGCCGCCAAGCTTATAATAACCGTCGCAGTCTTCTGGAGATACAAACTGATAATCTGGTGTAAAAAGACCTGGGATATGGGTGTGACCTTGGAAAGAGTAAATCCCGCCCCGTTTTTGAAGAGCGTTAAAGAGGGCATCGATCTTTTGTGGTTTAAAAATATCTTCTGGAAAAACATATTCGTTTGTTGGATCTCGTGGTGAACCGTGGACAAAAAGATAGGGTTCTTCTAAGTAATGGGTTGGCAGTTCCCCAAGAAAATCCCACCGCCTATTAATCATAGCGGTGTTTCCTGGCCCACTTTCGAGTTGGTCGCGAGTCCAATAGGCAGCTTCAAGCGCAGCAGCATTAAAGCCTTTGGGGTCGACCATTGCCGCTTGGTCGTGGTTTCCCAAAATAGCGACCTTAAAACGCATTACGAGGTCCAAACACTCCCGAGGATTTGGCCCATATCCGATGCTATCTCCTAACGAGTAAATTTCAGTAATTCCTTCTGCCCGAATATCCATCAAGACGGCCCTTAGAGCCTCCAGGTTGCTATGAACATCACTGATTAATGCCCGTTTCACGAATTAGGCTTTCTTCTATAGGAGTTTATTTTGTGAAACCGAAATGATTTACGAATCTAACGAATCTAATTGGCCGAAACAAAGGCCGCCAGCTCATTGCCGGCAGGGACAAATACAGGTATCCAGTTTCATTCTAAACGACGAGGTCGTTTCATTGCAAGAGTTTATGTTCTTGCCAAGGAACACGCTAGAGCCTTTTGCCTTAACGGCCCCCTGTGCGCCAAACAGTTTATAAGTGTACAAACCGCTTAAGCAATTCAGTACCATACTCTGTCAAAAAGCTCTCAGGATGAAATTGCAACCCAAAGAGCGAAAATTCTTTATGGCGGATTGCCATGATCTCTTTTTTGCCATTGGGTCCATTCGCCCATGCAGAGACCTTAAAATCGTCTGAGAGCGTCTCGGGGCGAATGACCAGGCTATGGTACCGTGTTGCCACCATTGGGTTTGGAAGCCCTGCAAAGAGACCTTCGTTATCGTGATGGATCTGGTCCGTTTTACCATGCATTAATTGGGCTGCACGTACAATCTCTGCCCCGGTTGCTTGACCGATGGATTGATGCCCTAAGCAAACCCCCAGCATCGAGACTTTTCCCATAAATCGTCGAATCACTTCAACTGATATTCCTGCCTCATTTGGCGTACATGGTCCTGGAGAAATAATGATTTTTTTCGGCGATTTTTTGGCGATTTCGTCGAGAGAGATTTTGTCATTCCGATAAACCTCAATTGCCAATGTGTTGTCGTATTCGCCAAGTCGCTGGACAAGGTTATAAGTAAATGAGTCGTAGTTATCAATGACCAATATCATTACAGCTCAATCGGCTATAGGAGGGAAGTAGAGGGTTATTAGGGGCCTGCAGCAGGTTTTGAAGCTTTGGGGTCTCTATTGTACCAGATAATTGCCATCTGTTAAGCAAGGGAACGATGAGGTTCCTAACGCAATACTTCAGCCCTTGTACATGAAGGCTAAAAAGCTCTTTTCTAAAGCTTGCTAGTATCCTTGCTTTCTCAGTCTACAAAGTATATATTCGTTGTGCTTTCTCGTCTTGGGGAAAGCTTTTCGTTACTACCCCTTTAAAGGAATAATTTTATGTCCCCACTTGCTCTTAACACACTCCTTTTTAAAGAGCATGTTGGTATGTTCAAAGCAGCCAATAATTACGATATTCTCGATCCTCAAACGGAGATTTACTTGTCCGCGTTTGTCGGGGAGTTTCACTCTTTCTTTCACATGTCAAGGTCTATGGTAAAAACGAAGAACTTATCGGGAGTTTTAAGCAAAAGCTTTTTACTTTAAGGGGAAGCTTTACTGTATTTGATGCGCAAGGCAACCCTGCGTGTATCCTCAAGGGGAAAGTTCTAAAACGTCAATACCGCTTTCTGGCTGACGATAAAGAACTTGCGTCTGTTACTCAGAAGTGGGCAGGTCTGGGAAAAGAACTCTTTACCTCAGCCGATAATTATGTCCTGACCATTTCAGACGAAATACCGGCCGAGCACCCATTACGAATGTTGATTTTTGCTGCTGTTGTTTGTGTCGACATGGTTATGAAAGAATAACGGCAACGCTCTACAATCGCTCTTAATTGAGCAATATAAAAAGGAAATCCCTGCGAGTTGGGATATTCCCTTTTTATGATCCTCTTGGTAAACCTCGTCGAGGCCACAATCTTTAAAGTTAGAACCTAGACGTTGAGTGCTTGATCAAGATCGTTTTTCAGATCGCCTACCGATTCAAGGCCGACAGAAATCCTGATAAGGCTGTCTGTAATACCATGTTTGAGTCGATCGGCTTTGTCATAACTCGCATGGGACATTGAGGCTGGTTGTTCAATGAGTGATTCGACCGCACCGAGACTTACCGCGAGCTGGAATAGTTTGGTCGATTCAACGACTCGACTTGCCTTTTCATAATCTCCCTCGATTTCAAAGCTAATCATCGAACCGTAGCCACCCTCCATCTGACGTGTTGCAATGGCGTGGCCGGGATGACTTGCAAGACCAGGGTAATAGACGGCCCGAACTCGAGCGTCTTGTTCGAGATAGGTTGCCAGTTCCATTGCTGTTTTACATTGCTCACGTACTCGTAGCTCAAGAGTTTTTATTCCGCGGCTGGCTAAAAATGATTCAAGAGGGCCTAAAACAGCGCCGGTCGCGTTCTGAATTCGGTAAAGCTGGTCATAAAGTTGCTTTTCTTTTACAACCAAGACACCACCCAGTAAATCACTATGACCACCAATATATTTAGTTGCCGAATGCATTACGATATCAAGGCCAAGATCAAGAGGGCGAGTCAGAACTGGCGTTGCAAAGGTGCTATCAATACCACCAAGAACCCCGCGATTTTTCGCGATAGCTGCACATGCAGCAATATCGGTAACTGTCATTAGGGGATTCCCCGGTGATTCAATCCACATGAGCTTCGTATTCGGACGAATTGCATCTTCCAAATTTTTAAGGTCGGTCGTGTCGACGAGAGTAATCTCGATACCAAGTGGCTGGATAATCTTATGAAGAAGCCGATACGTCCCACCATAAATATCGGTACCAGCAACGACGTGATCACCAGGTTTGAGCATCATTGCCACCGCGTGAGTCGCCGACATCCCGGAAGCAAACGCAAGAGCGCCGCAACCGTTTTCCAAACTAGCAAGAGTCGTCTCAAGGTTCTTTCGGCTGGGGTTGCCACTACGAGAATAATCGAAATCACCCCACTTTCCAGCGCCAGGTTGAACAAAAGTTGAGGCTAAATAAACGGGTGGAACGACAGCACCCGTAACAGAACACTTTTCACCACCAACATGAATGGCCCGGGTACGAAAATCTAATAAAGTGGGGTCTTCCATAAATCGCCTTTCGTCTCTTTAAGGTATGAAAGTAAAATAGCCACGATTAATGTTTCAAGCTTCTTTCTTTAACAACGCCATTGAGACGATTACGAGGTTCCTAAAGAAGCCCTCCACCATGTAGATTACCCCGTTTTAGCTTGGATGAAAACCGCCTTGCCCTCTATTTGCCATAAGAATCCCAAAAGAACAGGGCTGCGATACTTAGGCTATTTTTACCGCCATATGCCACGTGAATCGACGATGACCTTTTCTTGCAGGATATTTTTGGGGATATTGTAAAACGGCTTGTGGTCGGTCAATAAGACCAAAATCTGGCTTTCCTCGAGGAGGCGTTCAAGTGAAAAGAGGGGTAAATCGCTAAACTGCTCCTCGGTTATCAACGGATCGCATACAAGGATGTCCCCGATATCATTAGCCACTAATTTTCTAACAATCTCGAGAGAGGGGCTACACCGAAGATCATCAACATCAGGTTTGTAAGTTAAGCCGAGACAACCAATTTTTGGTCGATTGAATTGTTTGGCAAGGGCCTCTACTCGACGGACAATATAGTCGGGTTTACTATCATTGACCTCACGTGCGGTACGAATCAAAGGTGTGTGATCAGGCTCCGAGTGAACGAGAAACCATGGGTCAACACTAATACAGTGGCCGCCAACACCTGGACCTGGTGTTAAAATATTCACACGAGGATGCCGGTTAGCGAGTTCAATGACCTCCCATGCATCGATCCCCCAACGCTCAGCCAAAATAGACAATTCATTTGCAAAAGCAATATTCACATCGCGAAAAGAATTTTCGACGAGTTTTGTAACTTCGGCAGCAAGGTCGTTCGTCGCATAGACATTTCCACTTACAAATGTCTCGTAAAACTCTTTTGCCTTTTGGGCACAGTTGGGAGTGACTCCACCAACAACGCGATCATTTTGGACAACTTCTAAAAGGATTCGGCCGGGAAGGACTCTTTCCGGGCAATGAGCAACAAAAACATCGCCACCTACAGTGAGCCCTTCAGGAATCGCTAATTTGGCAACGATTTCTCGGGTTGTTTTAGGGGGGCTGGTTGACTCAAGAATGATAAGATCACCTTTTTTGACAACTTGTCTGAGAGTTCGACTCGCCTCTTCTACATAAGAGAGGTCAGGAGAGTGATCGACATTTGTTGGTGTTGGAACACATATCATGTAAATATCAGCTTCTTGAACAGTATTGCTTGCACAAAGACGGCCACTACCAACAGCAGAGCGAACGACAATGTCCAGATCAGGTTCTTCGATATGAATTTCGCCTCGGTTAATCGTTTCAACGACGTGCGAGTGAACGTCAACTCCGCATACCTGGTAACCTTTAGTCGCAAGGACACTTGCAGTCGGCAGGCCAATATAGCCAAGCCCCAGTACACAAATTTTTGTACTTTCTGGTTGATATGTCATAAATATTCTTTGTTTCTAAATTTTGATAGCTCGTTTATAGGGGGGATTCTGAAAAAGAACATTTTAGTTCTTCCGGTAAAAACCGAGTAACAAAGTTTTAACTAATGGTGCCACTTTTGAGCAAGCATAAGGTCCACGATACGTTTAGCCGACTTGCCATCTCCGTAAGGATTTTTATCAACTTGCCGCTTCGAATACTCAATAGAGTTTGAAAGCAAAAGTGAAATCGACGAAACAATTTTTTCTCGAGAAGTTCCAACCAGCTCGACAGCTCCAGCTTCGACCGCCTCTGGCCTTTCAGTCGTCTCTCGCATAACGATCACTGGTTTTTTGAGTGAAGGAGCCTCTTCCTGGACACCACCAGAGTCTGTTAAAATCAGGGTACTACGATCCATAAGCCACACAAACTCAGGATAAGGGGCTGGAGAAACCAAGTAGACGTTTTTGAGATTCGCCAAAAGGTCATGCACCGGTTTTTGAACATTTGGGTTCAAATGGACAGGATAAACAAAAGAAGTTTCAGGAAACCGTTGGCTTAGTTCGGAAATCGCCTGGCAAATTTCAAGGAAACCACTACCAAAGTTTTCCCGCCGGTGACCGGTGATAAGAACCATAGGATTCGTTCCCAGAAAATCGTACTTCTGTGACCAAACTTCACCATTTTGCCTCTCTCGTTCAACGGTATAAAGGAGCGAGTCGATAACCGTATTTCCTGTAATATGGACCTGTGTTTGGGGGTAATTTTCTCGGTATAGATTTTCTGCCGATTTTTGGGTAGGGACACAATGGAGACTTGTCGTGATACTGGCGACTCGGCGATTCATCTCTTCAGGCCATGGGGCATAGAGGTCCCCTGTTCGCAAACCAGCCTCGACATGAACAAAAGGGAGGCGACGGTAGAAGGCACACAATGCAGCTGACAAGACGGTCGTTGTGTCACCCTGAGCGACGACACAATGAGGCTCAGTCGCTTGCAACACGGCATCTAGCTTTTCCAGGCAACGAGCCGTTAACGAAGCAAGGGTCTGGTTCGGTTGCATGAGTTTCAGATCGATATCGGCTTCAATTTCAAAATATTCGGTTACTTGGGCTAACATTTCCTTATGTTGGCCAGTGAGGCAAACAATTGGTGAAACATCTGGTGACTGTTGACAGTGGCGTACAATTGGCGCCATCTTGATCGCTTCGGGGCGAGTACCAAAAATGAGGAGTGGTTTAAGAGGGGGCACTGGAGGTATTGCCAATCTTGGGAAGGTGGGGGAGAAAGAGAATTAGCTTCTCAGCAAAAGGACAAAAGCTTGAAACCCCTGTCAAAAGCTCTTGAAAACGGTGGAAATCAGTATAATTTCAAAACACGAAAAACAGTTCTATTTTTTGAAAAAAGCCTCTCTCTTGGTCAGCAAAAAGACTTGCCGGATCCTTTACAACCTCTTTTCTCTCTATAATCGGACCGACTTTTCTTATTCTTAGGACTAGTTTAGTTGCTACGACTCTTCTTGATCGTTCGAGGTGAGTGTTAGAACTTTTGAGAAAGGGGAAAAAATATGGCAATCGGCAGGAGCTTCACGCAAAACTGGTGTTGACGAGCTGACAATCGAGCGAGGTCCAACATGGACTGATGGGGCGACTGAGCTATGGGTCGCCATAAAGACTTCCTGACCGATTGATGCATTTCCATTGAGCGTCGCGTAAGGCGAAAGGTAGCTGTAAGGGCCAACTTTGGCATCGTGACCAGCCGAAGCATAAAGACTTAAATGGGTGAAGTCGCCGAGTTGTGCGGCATGTGAAACAGTACTAAAAGGGTAGAGCACAGTACCTTGACCCAACGTCGCTGTTGGAGCAACAACTGCTGTTTTATGTCGGTAAGTAATAAAATCAGCCCCTTTGTCCAAGAGAGTTTTCGTTACCAGCTTACGCAATGATGGTTTTCCTAAAGCCAGCAAAAAGACATCGTTTGGCTTGGGGTAGTACTCTAGGGGATCATCCAAGATAGGGGAATGGGTTAGCTCTTGGTCATCTAGGAGAAAATCGAGCGAACCCGGTTCGATCGCCCCTGAGTTTTTGTCAAGAAAACCGGCAAACCGATAATCGGCCTTCTCGACCCCTTCCCATAAAATCGAGAGTAGCTCTTTCCCAAAGCCACCTGCTCCGACAAGAATAAGATTTTTCATCGGTATTTGGATTCAGTCTTTAATAAATAAGGGTTTCCATCGCAAGATTATCTGACCTACCGAGTCCACCTCTGTTGGGTAACTCTTGATCGTATCATACATGTTGGATATCCAAATGTTAAGGCTTTAGTTCCAACAATCCTCTCCAGAAATCGATGGTCACCTGATCGAAATATTGCCTCTTTCGAGCAGTTCTCGCCATGAGATATTGAAACTTTATCTATAAAATATAAGTTTTGGACAGGTCATTGGTCATTTACCACGGGCCAACACTATGGAATCTATCACGAGACAATGGTAGAAAATTACCAGCATTTAGTACTTTTTTCCACTAGGACTCGTCTCATTTCTTTTAAAAAAAGAAGCCTCATCAATTATCGCTTATCCATTGTTCTTCCATTTTATGGAGAGCTTGAAAAGTCCTCTCAACGTCGAAAATACTGAGCACCTTGCAGTTTTCTGTATTGGTTTAAAAAAAATTGTGGTACAATTATGTGGTCGAAACTGGTTTTAGGCAGCTAGCGTGCAAGGCCTGTTTTCTCCTGGAGATTCACCACATATGATTCAGATAACGTTGCGTGTCCTAGAGGGCGCCGACCGTGGTCAAGTGTTTGAGGGGCTTCAAACTCCGATTACTATTGGCCGAGAAGAAGGCAATATTGTCCAACTGAATGACGAACGGGTCAGCCGGTACCACTTAAAAATTCAGGAAGACAAAGTCAATCTTGTCTTGACCGACCTTGAGAGTACCAACGGTACAAAGGTCAATGGCGAATCGACCCAGCTTCGTATTTTGCGATATGGTGATACCATCGGTGTTGGCCGTTCAACCCTTCTGTTCGGCTCACGCGACCAGATTGCGCGACGATTAGCAAAAATCAAGAATGAGAAGAATGGCAAGGGTAATCTTGATAAACCAGAGGAGGCTAAAAAGGTCGACTCTCTCGATTTTGAAGTCAATTGGGAACAGACCGAGGAAGAAGTTCGCGCAATCATTGACGCGACTAATCCTCCTCCATTACCCGAAGAGATGACTGCTTCTCAGGCGGCCCAGCTCGCTGAAATGTTGCAGTACCTCCACTCTAAAATACGGCTTCTAACTGAAGATTTGCAAACAAGCGGAAAAAAAATCTCTTTGTCACAGCAGCGGTGGCAACTAATACTGGAGCTTCAAAGCCGGCTTGCTGAGTATCTCCGCCTTTCGAACCATCCCCACCTATAAAGCAGTCTCATCTGTAACCTGCTCGGGATCATTTGGTCAACTTTCTTATTCCCGGCTTTATTCTCAACGCCCCTATTCTGCGACCAGCCACACGATTTTGTTTTGAGATCGGCTTACAGTATAATCGAACAGTACAATCGAAATCGTTACCTCCACCAGCAGGAAGCGGTTTGATGTAGATTGGCATGGAAGATTCGGTGGAATGGCAGTTCCTACAGGATAGGACTATCATCATCAACCAATGGCCAAGGCGATATTTTTTGATCTTGCGTGGCAACACGAGCTATATTTAGCATGTGGAATCAAAGCATATTACAATAGCGGCAAGTTGTCAGAAAAAGAGTACATAACATGGAAACATATCGATGGTTACGCCGAGGGTGGGGCAACTGTTTCGCAAGCTGGTAAAACAGCTTACCGTACAGATACGGGAGCATCTAGAATGGCAGATCATGAGCAGAATGTTATACTCTCTCCTTATTATAAAGAATTTCATGACAGAGACGACTCTTGGTTTATGGATATAAACTTAACTCTTAGCATGGTTGCAGCGGTGGGAATCCCTGGGGTCCCTACTTTTGCGGAATCCAATCCAGACGGAGACGTAACGATTGATGCTGACCGATGGACGTGGATAAGGGATCACGTTCTCCCTGCTTGGACTGATTTATCTCCCAAAGAGAGAAAAGATAGTTGTGATCGCGATCTAGGTATTTTGCAGGACAATATTAGATACGTGCAAGGCAGGATAAATTAAAATAAACTTCACTTTATGCTCACTCCAACGGAAACAAGCGATGAAAACAAAAACTACTTTACTGTTTCTCTTTTTTTCTGCTCCTTTTTTGGCCAATGGTCAAGAGGAAAATGAAATGACTAAAAAGAAGAGCAAGGACAATACTGAGACGATTGTTATCGATCTCTCCAAAACTATTGTTACTCAAGAAATCCCATTTCTAAAGAAACATTTTGGAGAACTTCTTTCAGACAAAAAAGAGCCGATTCTTAGGAAAACCTTGCCCAAATTTATGCCAGCTTGTGTGCACATAGACTTTAACGATAAAGTTGAAGTCTATAATTTACCAATAAATTATGTCTGTTTGGTTAAAGACCCTAACCATTTGGCAGAATCGAGAAATCCGCGAGATAAGAATAACATCGGAATGCTCAGATTAGTTAGCCAAAAAAAATGCACTAAAGAAGAAGGGCTCATTGCATTGGAAAGAATTTTAAAAGGCCATGCGTTCCCTGAAGAAGAACTTGAAAAAATAGAGGTTTGGCAAAAAGGGGATGCTATTCATAACCTTGATGTAACTAAGAGAAGTAAAAGCCAGGATGTTAAAATTACAGTGAGTCTGGAATGGGGAGGGATTTCATCAGTCAACCCTGATGAAATAGTTTATAATCTAACGCTTAATGTATTTTTTGAGAATAAAAAAATTATTCTCGGGTCTTGAGAGGATTACATAAGAAATTTTTAAATGTATCCAAGTCTGATTATTTTCTAAAATAAAGGTAAATATTATGCGCACGCTACTTGTTCTAGTCATCGGACTGATCCTTTGTGGCCAAAAAGAAACAGGTCTCGCGGGCGAACTCCGAGGTTAGGACCGTCGAGCCGACGACTGCCGACGGGATCACCTTTACCAAAAAGGTCGATCCAACTGAGCCCGTCTCCCTCCTTGGCGATCAGGTAAGGTCACAGATTCAACAGATACGAAAAAAAGAGGCTG